>JBLHQQ010000171.1:0-6478 GCA_047625245.1 Candidatus Azotimanducaceae bacterium | reverse complement strand
CATCACGACAATGCGCTGCTTGGATTCCTTTTTCTGTTCGAACACGACAGACACATGTTCGTCGCCTGGAATGTTTTTTAGAGTGGCGCCATAGTCACAGAGGCTGCGCAACACGATGCCTTCGATCAAAGCCAGTCGCGCCTCAGATTCATTCTTGGCTTTCTGACGTTTGGCTTGTCGCGCTGCTTCTCGAACTTTCTTTTCGGCTTCATAGGTCTCACTGAGTTTTAATTGGCGAGATTCAAGCGGTGCAATTTCTTTTTCTAGTTCCTGAATACGTCCTTCGAGTTCCTTACGTTCTTCCTCATCTGCGTGAATTAGTTCGATTTCGTGTTCGCGACGACGATACTCAATCTCCCGCCGTTCTCGATTCAACTCTCTGAGCCCACGACGGGTCTCAGAGTCAATTCGCATGATTGAATCACCATCCTCCATATCCGTGATGAATTCGATTTGGCTGCCCACTTCCTCCATGACGATGCCAACGCCATCCAATATGTCGCTGACCATTTCTGTAATCTCGATTCTTCTCACCTCTGCAGGTTCAATCGGTGGGATGACGAAGGAGAAGCCGTCACTCTCTTGGCCGACATGGAAGCTTCTCCAGCTATTGGCTCTGACTGTGAACACGGCGCCCTGCTTCGCCAGATAACTGGTTTCTATTTTAGGGGCGCAATGGTTGCAGGATTCATCCTGCTTAAAGGCGAGTTCTATGGTGTTGGCCATCACCATCACGTCTTTGTGTATGCGAGCAATATCAGGTGCAGCACTAGCGGTGGCTGCAACGGTGAGCAGTAATAGCAATAATAATTTTTTCATAGGTTGTTTCCTTCTACCGACTCTTGTCTTAACAGGCGATTGATTTGGTTAATGTTTCGCTTATCCTCAACCTGACTGGCGAGAAGAAGACTGATGCTTTCTTCGGTTTGATGGGTACGCTGATCCAGCGCGTAGTCCAAAACGGTGAGCAATGTGGTGAGTTCGTCCTTGCGTTCTTCCCTGCTCATCTCCATAACGGTCAGCAGCAGCAGCAGCAACTGACTGGTGGCAACCTGCTCACCCATTGTAGGTTAGGTAACCAGGAAGCCTTTGGAAAGAAGGTGTCACGTCGATTCCAGTGAGGCACCGGCTGCTCGTCCCAGCGACTTGCAACGGCTTGCATTTGCCAGAGTTGCTGCAACGATTCGGCACAACCGTCGCACTGATTTAGATGCTGATCGAGCCGCTGTTTTTGTAAAGTGCTGAGTTGATCACCTACCAGGTCCGTTAGTAACTCGCGGTATTCATTACAATCTGACGTCATGTCGACACTCCCTCAACTCAAGTGACAGCTCCCTGGCTACTTATTCGTGCTTTCTTTCTTCATTTTGCCAAGTGCGGCATAAAGCCGAGTCTTGGCGGTGTTACTTGATAAACCTAATTGGCCGCCGATTTCTTCGAAGGTGAAATGTTGAAAGTATTTCAGCTCAATCACCTGTCGTTGCTCCAATGGCAGGCATCCCATCATGAGGCTCCTATCCTCAAAAGTAGCGCTCGCATCCATCAGCTCTAGTTCGTCGGTGGACTGGTGAAATTTCGCGCGGCGAAAATAGCCACGCAACAAAGACACTGTCGCCTCGATAATTATTCAAGTTGCGATACACCGAGATGAGTACGTCCTGCATGATGTCCATCGCATCGTCAGCGTTACTACTGATTCGCAACGAGTAGCTATAGACTCGTTTCTCATAGCGTTTGACGAGTTGCTCGTCGCTTTTTCGGCTGAACACTCACTTCCTACAACGGATTATTTTAAGTTATTGCCTCGGTTTGGGCACTTGATCGAATGGTCCTATTCGACTTACCTTAATGACGAGACATACCAGTAGAAAGTTTGGTCGCATGGACAATATTCCTAGGTTATTCTCATTTGCTGTAGTGATCACCTCCATGGATGTTGCATGAATCAGCGCGCAAAACCCAAAAAAGCTGTCGTCGTACTGCTCGATAGCCTGAACCGACATATGCTTGGTTGTTATGGGGGTCAAGAGTTTGAAACGCCCAATATCGATCGACTCGCGAAACGGTCACTTAAGTTCACCAATCACTACACGGGTTCCCTGCCCTGTATGCCAGCGAGGCATGATATTTTGGTCGGCGCGATGGATTTTCTGTGGCGCCCCTGGGGTTCAATTGAACTCTGGGAACGCCCTATTACACACTATTTGCGCCGTAAGGGTATTCCGACACAACTATTTTCTGATCATCCACATCTGTTTGAAACCGGTGGTGAGAACTACCATACGGATTTTTTCGCCTGGGATTACACCCGTGGCCATGAGGGAGATCCCTGGAAAACTAGAGAAGACCCAAGCTGGGTTGGCACACCAACCTTACCGGCCAAAGCCAAATACTCAGAGAAAACCGGTAAGTTGGTCTATGACCTGTCTCGTACCTGGTTTAAGGATGAGCTAGATTTTCCAGGTCCTAGAACCATGAAATCGACAGCGGATTGGCTGAGTGAAAACGGCAGCCATTTTGATGAGTTTTTGGTGTTTGTTGATGAGTTTGACCCCCACGAACCCTTTGATACGCCGAAACCTTGGGCAAATAAGTATGACCCAGACTGGGAGGGAGATTTACTCATCTGGCCACCTTACGCGATAGGAGGCGTGGAAAACGGCGTGATCGATGCCCGCCAAGGGCAGCATATCCGGGCCAACTACGGCTCTAAATTGAGCATGATCGATCACTGGTTCGGTAAAATTTTGGATGAGATGGACAAGGGTTTATGGGATGACACAATGTTTATCCTCTGTACTGATCACGGTCACTACCTTGGCGAAAAGGATATCTGGGGTAAGCCACGGGTACCTCAATACGAGACTCTAGGGCATACGCCGTTGATGATCGCAGCACCTGGAGTTGCACCCGGGGAGATTGATGCGCTGACAACAAACGTCGACATTCACGCGACGCTGGCCGAACTATTTAACGTTGAGTCCGACCATATAACCCACGGCAAATCGTTGCTGCCGCTAATTTACGGTGAGAAGACCTCGGTTCGTGAATATGCTCTTGGCGGAATATTTGGCCAGTGGGTGCAGATTCAAGATGGCAAGAACAAGTACGCAAGAGCGCCCGTTGGTGATGGGTTTCCACTCTCCATGTGGTCCAATCGCTGGTCGACCATGCCAGTCCCGTCTATGCCAGGTTTGCGATTACCTAATCCTGATCACCGAGCCTATTTAGACTTTATGCCCGGGTCCGACGTACCTGTTATTCGCCAGCCATTTCAGCAGGGAGATATGCTGCCTTTCTGGGCAATGGCGCCACAGGTGGACGACCATCATTTGTATTCGATCTTCAATGATCCTGGTGAAACCCAGAATCGGATAGGCGACCCAGATGAAAAACGCATGTTAGAGCTGCTCCATACTGCGTTAACCGAACTACAGGCACCTGCCGAGCAGTTTGAGCGATTGGGTCTGGGCTAGCGTCCCAAATGCTGCGCAAACTAATAGAACCAATCAGCAGTTCGACGCGTCTTAATGACTAACAAGTGTGGGTTTATGCCAATGCGCTTCCTAAGCTTTGTAAAAACTTTATAAAAAACAATCAGATAAAACTGGCGCGAAATCTGCTTGGTGTTGCTCTGAGGGTGAATTACAGGTGTAAGCAAAATGCACACCGGTGCGCGTGTACGTAAAACGATAATCTAAGGGGTAAGTATGTTAACCATTCGGGGTCTCTCGAAAACCTATAGCAACGGTGTAAAGGCGCTCAACAAGATCAATCTTGAGTTGGAGCCTGGCATGTTTGGGTTGCTTGGACCTAATGGTGCGGGCAAATCAACGCTAATGCGAACTCTTGCCACGTTGCAGGAGCCAGATGAAGGCACAGCAATGCTTGATGAAATTGATATTTTGAATGACAAGGACGCATTGCGCCGAGTGCTTGGCTACTTGCCGCAGGATTTTGGCGTTTACCCAAGGTTGACGCCCCTCGTGATGTTAGACCACTTTGCGATGTTAAAAGGTGTCGTGAATAAAGGAGAGCGGCGCGACCTTGTTGATAGCCTGCTGCACCAGGTCAATCTTTATGACGTCAGAAAAAAAGCGATCGATACTTTTTCCGGCGGTATGAAGCAGCGATTCGGCATTGCTCAAGCCCTGATCGGAGATCCGCGACTGGTTATCGTCGATGAACCGACTGCCGGTCTGGATCCATCGGAACGAAATCGATTTCACAATCTATTGGCAGCAATTAGTGAAAACACCGTCGTCATTCTTTCCACTCATATCGTCGATGACGTCACCGACCTCTGCAGCAACATGGCCATTATGGGAGCGGGTGAAATTCTGCTAACGGGAAAGCCAAGGGAAGTGATTGAGCGCATTAAAGGCAATGTTTGGAGTAAGCAGATTAATCGTGGTGAACTGGTTGATTACCAGCAAAACTTTCGGGTGATTTTGTCTCACTTGCGGGAAGGCCATACGGTTATCCATGTACTTTCCGATGATCAGCCGGAAGGGTTTGATCATCAGGAGGCGAACCTCGAGGACGTGTACTTCGCTACGTTAATCAATCACGGCATCTCCGTTTCTCTATGATTTCTCTCGTGAGGAACGTCGCATGTTTGTAAGCAATCTCAAATTTGAACTGAACTATCATCGTCAGCAATACGGCTTTTACGTGATGGCCAGTATCGTCTTCTTGCTGTTTTTTCTGGCGACAGCAACACCTAATGTGACGATTGGCGGTGGTAGGCCTAGCGTCAATTTAAACGCAGCCATGACAATTTTCGACACACTTTTGGTGCTGTCGTTTTTTACAGTACTAATGTCCATATCCTTCACTACCAACAGCGTCCTTCGGGACTACGACTACAAGACGATTGAGTTCTTCCTATCACGACCTCTGTCGAAAGTTGGTTTTATCTATGGACGTTTTTTAGGCAGCTTTTTCTTTGGCGTGATGGTCTATCTGGCGGGTTTGTTGGGTCTGTTGATTGGGGAGTTGATGCCGTGGCTCGACCCCGAAAGGCTTGGACCTTTTAGTTTAACGCCCTATCTCTATGGCACGTTAACCGGAGGATTGCCGAACCTGTTTATCTTCAGTTGCATTTTTTTCTGTGTCGCAGCAATTACCCGATCCCTAGCCTACACCTATGCGGTTGCGATGGTTTTATTGATGTTGAGTATTCTGTTGGAGTTTTTTACCGATAAGGAAACGATACAACTCACCAGTATTTTGGATCCATTTGGCACCACTGCGGTTGACGAATTCACGCGCTACTGGACGCCCTACGAACTGAACCGCAACCTACCGTCTTTCTCCGGGCCTATACTGGCTAATCGCGTTGTTTGGTTGTTCGTTGCAGTTTGCTGCCTGTTTGCGAGTTATAAGTTTTACCCTTTCTCGATCAACCGAAGTAGAAAAATAAAGACCGTAGAAGTTCCTAAGGTAGCTGCATCACTAATCGGTTCTTCAGCTGTTAGAAATATTTCCCGGCGATTTGATGCGAGCGCTCAGGTGTTGCAATTCTGGTCTCAGACTCGGTTAGAAATTCGAAATATTGTGTTTAGTTTGCCGTTCGTCATTATCATGGTGTTCGGCATGATACTGGTGGTGGCTGGAGCCGTCGGCAATCTAGGCAATATCGCAGGCACACCTGTTTACCCCACGACCAGTAATATGATGGACGTCATCAACGGCGTGTTTGCCATTCCATTGCTGGCGATATTGGTTTATGTGTCGGGCGATATGATGTCGCGAGAACATTCAACTCGAAGTCACGAAATCATGGATGCCATGCCGTTTCCCAACTGGATCATGATTGCCGCTAAATGGGTCGGGCTAACGACAGTTATCATCATGATGTTATTAGCCGTGATGTTGGCAGCCATAGTCTTTCAGCTATTTAATGGTTACTACGACATCAATCTATTGCAGTACCTGTTGGGTTCGTTGTTCTTCTTTCAGTTACCGTTGTATTTAATGGTGACCTTGTCGGTGTTTTTCTACGTGTTAACTCGTAACAAGTTTATTACGATGTTCCTGATGATTGTTTATGTCGTTTCAGGCATAGCGCTTTCAGGCATGGGGTTTGACCACCACTTATACGACCTATCTTCAGTCAACGTATCACGCTTCTATTCAGATTTTACGGGATACGGGCAGAATCTTGTCCCTCATCTGTGGCAAACCCTCTACTGGGGGCTATTCGGCTGTTTACTTTTGCTCGCCGCTCACCTGCTTTGGCCCCGTGGTGGCGAAGATGATCGGGCCAATCGAACGAAAGTCATGCGTGCCAGAATGACTCGACCAGTGGTTGTCGGTATATGGGTATTTTCTACGGCTTTCGTGATAGTCGGCGGGTTTATCTACTACAACACAACTGTTCTAAATCAGTACCTCACGACTGAAGATCTTGAAACACTTCAAGCTGATTATGAGAAGGCGTACAAACGTTACGAGCGAGAACCGCAGCCGGAGG
>JBLHQQ010000170.1:0-6494 GCA_047625245.1 Candidatus Azotimanducaceae bacterium | reverse complement strand
TCTCCTTCAATCCTTCTAAGGCAACAATAGAGTTCGATATACCCGCAATGCCCGTTCGCTCGTGTTCTAGTAGTCCTTTTGCATAGGTCCAGCCCTTGCCTTCTACACCAACTCGATTTTCCACCGGCACTTTGACATCAGTGAAGAACACGGTGTTAACGGTGTGTGATCCACCCAGTGTGATGATTGGCTTCACTTCGATGCCTTCCTGCTTCATTGGAAATAGTAGGAAAGTAATACCTTCTTGTTTGATCCCATCGCTACTTGTTCGGGTTAGGCAGAATATCCAATCGGCAATGTGTGCCATGGTGGTCCAGATCTTAGTGCCGTTAACGATGTAGTGTTTGCCGTCTTCAGTAAGCTCAGCCTTAGTCTTCAGGCTCGCGAGATCTGATCCTGCACCGGGTTCTGAGTATCCCTGACACCAGTTAACCTTTCGGGCACGGATGTCGGGCATAAACCTTTCCTGTTGTTCTTTGGATCCATGAGCCATGAGAACCGGCGCTAACATGCTCAGTCCAAAAGGCATATCCCAGGGCGTGCCTGCGCGTGCAGTTTCTTTCTGCCATACATAGTGCTGGTTAGGTGTCCATCCAGGACCACCAAATTCTGCCGGCCATTTGGGTACGTCCCAACCGCCTTTTGCTCGGGCCTTTTCAAACCAGTCCAGTCGCCATTTGTTTGGATCCTCGCCATTTTTATAGGCGTTCTCAGCAAGAAACCCTCTTACCTCAGCCTCAAAAGCCAGGTCATCTTTACTCAGTTCAATATCCATCCAAGCGACTCCATTAGGTGATCAAGCGGGCAATATAACAAAACTCGAAACAAATACTAGAAAAATGTTCTAATTACCGAATGTCGAGAAAAAATCAAACAAGTGAATTGAAAACTCGTGTCATGGATGTCGCCTTGACCTATTTTTCTGATTTGGGTGTCGAGAAAACCAATGTAGGCACAATTTTAAAAGGCGCTGAATGCTCTGTTGGTAGTCTGTACCACCACTTCGGCAATAAAGAAGGTATCGCAGAGGCGCTTTTCATCGACGGAGTACATCAGTTCAATACGGCTTTACTTAAGGCGCTACTACCACAGAAAACCGCTAGAGCAGGTATTAAGGCCACCGTTACCTTCTGTTGTGAGTGGGTCACAGACAAATCGCAACTTGCCGCATTTTTACTTTCAAGAGAAATCAAACTCTCGGAGCGCGCCAAACAAGAGCTTAGAGAATTAGATAATGAATTCAGTCTCGCGCTCTACGACTGGTTTGTGCCGCATGTGAAATCTGACACGCTGTTAAAGCTTCCGACGGACATGTACATGGTGCTTATCTCGGGGCCAACACTTGAACATTCCCGTCTATGGCTTTCCGGTAGAAGCCAAAAATCTCCGAGCGATGTTGCATCGATTCTGTCAGAAGCCGCATGGCAAGCGGTGAGACAAAACTCAGACAATACAGCCCAGAAACCCAGATAGTTCTGGACCTCCGGTTTTTTGCCGCTAATTGTTGGGGGTTTCCTTTCTGATTACGGCGAGCTTTTCAATGATTTCGCTATGCTTCTTTCTCGTCAGCGTATAGCGAAAAAATAGACCCACGGCAACCAGATTGCAAAGTGAGGTTAGCGGTCCTTGAAACAAGCCTAGGCTAAAGATGACTTCTGGGAGTACCTCGCCGGGTACTGCATTCTTAGGAAAAGCAATAAAGTCTAAAGCTAACCCACCAATAATGGTGCCCAGCGCC
This sequence comes from Candidatus Azotimanducaceae bacterium, assembly GCA_047625245.1. Classification (GTDB taxonomy): domain Bacteria; phylum Pseudomonadota; class Gammaproteobacteria; order Pseudomonadales; family Azotimanducaceae; genus JAHRVQ01. Next base: position 4,756 of record JBLHQQ010000170.1, on the reverse strand, counting down.
ACGGCTGCCTTACCTGCGAATGCTCGGGCTGAGTAGATAACACCCTCTTGTCGTTCGCCGGTCTTTAACTCAAGTTCATCTGAAATATCGGCGAACATGGAGTTGATGGTAATAAATATGACTGGGACCAGTATCGCTGAGATAAAGGAGGATCCGATCAATAGTGGCAAAATTATGGGATCTCCGTTGTCAGGTAGTATTTCAAGAAGCCGCAGCACAATCATCCAATTGACGCTGACGAGCGAAACTATTGTGCCTCCTGCGAGGCACCATTTTTTGTCGAAGACGCGGACTAAAAATGCCGCGAGAACAGCCCCGAGCGGCAGGCCCATTAAAACCCCGATTGGTAGCAGGCGGAGTTGATCTGTTTCTAATCCCCAGAAGTGAATACCCATGAATGGAGCGAAAGCTCCCTCTACTGATAACACCAGCGTGAATAGCAGCAGACCAAAGAATATGGAGCGATAGGAAGGGCTCGAGAAAGCAGTACCTAATTCTCCGAGTAATCGTTTTGGACCAAAAGACTCACTCGCAGGTGCGGCTGACGACAGGTTAGGAATTTCACTTCTCGTACCCCAAACACAGAGCATAATCGCAACGAACGCGATGACCCCAGCAAAGCCAGCCATTTTTGCATAGCCATCAGCGTAATACATGCCATTGGCGAGACCTTCCTGCGGAGGGAAAACGAAGGTCAGCATGCTGAAGTAAAAACCATATCCTGCTACCGCGCCAAACAGCAGACCATAGGAGAATAGAGTGTTTCTATCGTTGTAGTCTGTCGCCATCTCAGCGCCAAGGGCTAAATGCGGAATATGGTACAGCGTCAGAAATGTCCTGACTGAAATTGCGAATACCAGCACCCAGCCGAAATAGAACATTTCGCTCATGCCATCTGGCGGGAAGAAAAGCAGGAATAAGGTGATCCCAAGCGGCGCAGCAGACGCGAACATAAATGGATGGCGCCGGCCCCATCTAGACTGCAACCGATCTGAAACGGAACCTGCCACCGGGTCACTTATAGCATCGAAAACAATGGCGATGGCAAGTGCAATGGAGGTTAGGGTTGCTGAAACCCCGAGTATTTGATTGTAGTAGAAGAGTAGGAAGGAATTGAACGCGGAGTTTTTAACCCCTTCTCCAATTTGACCGATGCCCCAGAAAACTTTGAGTTTAATTGGCAGAGGCTTACTAATAGGCTCAACCTCATTTTGTATCGCAGATGCCACAGGATGATCTTATTGCCAGTCGGGCATCGACTGTACCAGCTTAAAAGCATAGTGGTACACCGCTGTCGTTACTCTTGCTAACAGGCCGCCAAACTGCCAAGAGACAATCGGGGTCAGAGCGGCTGGCTAGCTGTCGCAGCCGACCATTCTTCCCAACCAACGCCCAATCGGGCAATATGCCCGCTCCAAAACACAAGCACAGCCCATGAATCACTTACAACAAACCCCTCCCCTTGTCGGCACCGTCGTGACACCGTCTATGCTGTCTGGTCCCTGGGAGGCACGTCGAAAATTAGTTGATCAGGTTGCGACAAACAATATTGATCATGTTTTTACTGCTGACCACGTGAGCTTTATTAATGGTATGGGTCTAGACGGACTGATGAATGCTGCCACCATTGCGGCAATGCATCCGACCATCAAAGTCTGCATTGGCGTATACCTATTGGCCCTGCGGCATCCGGTACCTGTGGCTAGACAACTGGCAACATTATCTGAATCTGCACCGGGCCGAATCATCCTTGGTGTTGGAGTTGGCGGCGAAGATCGCCATGAGATGGAAGTCTGCGAGATTGACCCAAAAACTCGTGGTAGGCGAACCAATGAGTGTCTTGAAATTATCCGCAACCTTGGCACGGGGCAGCCTTACTCATTTAAGGGCGAGTTCTTTGAACTAGAAAACGCCCGCATCAAACCAGCGATTACACCCTCTATGCCTATACTTGTGGGTGGCCGCGCCGACGCAGCCATTCGCAGAGCAGGCATCTATGCAGAAGGATGGCTAGCCGTATGGTGCTCGGCCAATCGATTCGCTGGCGCTACAACACAGGTCGAGACGATCGCCGATAAAGCGGGTAGAACCGATATTGCCTGGCAACACGGTTTGCAGGTTTGGGTCGGCGTCCACGATGACCAAAAACGTGCGAGAGAATTGATCGCCAAAGAAATGCAGGCTTTTTACAAGATACCTTTTGAAGCATTCGAGAAATACTCTCCCTACGGCACACCAGAACAGATTGCAGAATTCCTACTTCCTTACAAGGAGGCAGGTTGCCGTCTGTTTAATATAAAACCCTGCGCCGAAAACGACGCGGTCGGCATTGATGCCGTCGCCAAAGTACGTGAACTACTGAGATAACTGACAAAGATGTTAAGCAACAAAACCTCCCCAACTTCTAACACCTACTTTTCTCAGCGGTTAAAGCTGCACTATCTCGACTGGGGTAATCATGGTGCGCCACATCTGTTGTTGATACATGGTTCTCAAGACAACTGTCATAACTGGGATTGGACTGCGGAACAATTTTGCGATGATTACCATGTGATCGCTCCGGATCTTCGGGGTCACGGCGACAGTGCTTGGGTAAAAGGTAGCCCCTACCAACAACTAGACTATGTTTATGACATTGCCCAATTGGTCGAACAACAAAACCTGGAGCCAGTAAACATCATCGGCCATTCTCTCGGCGGCAGTATTGCTTGCCTGTATTCCGGGATTTATCCAGAGAAGGTGAACAGCCTGATTTCCATCGAAGGCGTTGGCGCCGCCTGGTACATCCGCGGCGAAGAAGATCCACAAACTCGACTCCGCAACTGGGTAGACAATACCCGATTGCTCTCAGCGCGATCACCTCGTAAATACAACACTCAGGCAGATGCTTACGAGCGGATGAAGAAGACCAACCCTCACTTGAGTGAAGAGCGAGCCCGGCACCTGAGTAATTCTGGCAGCAATCAAAACGAGGATGGCACCTTCAGTTGGAAGTTTGATAACTACACTCACTCAGGCCCCCATCTCGGTATGAACCTGGATGACCTGACTCAGTTATGGGGGAAGATTGATTGCCCGACTCTACTGATGAATGCCCTGCAGGGGTTTGATCACCGAACGGGGCAGAACGACACGCTTCAACACTTCCGTCAGGGCGAAGTCCTCAATGTAGATAATGCAGGACACTGGTTGCACCACGATCAGTTTGAAACCTACATTGATGCAAGCAGAGAGTTTTTATCTAGATCCGGGTGATATTTGAATGCTGTATTCAACTGTCGTAACCTCATATCAGCTAGATGAGGAAGCCCTATCAAAGCCCGAAATCCGATGTTCATACACTACGTACACAATAAGGAACGAGCAAAAGCATTCTATGTTGCCGTTTTCGATGTAACCCCAATATTTGAGTCCCCCGGCTGGACAGTACTCAATTTTGGGGCCAATGAAGTTGCATTACACATTCTCAACCCCAGCTCAAGAGAACCGGAAGCACCACTGCCCCATGCGGGACTCAACCTAGAAGTCGACAAGATCGAAGCGCTGCAAATAGACATCGAGCAATGGGGCGGAAAATTAGTCGAGTTGCGCAAACCCGAGGGCGATGTACCTGCACGAGTTGCGACATTTCAGGATTGTGAAGGTAATGGTTTTGAACTACACCAACAGCCCCACTAATTAAGCAACGCTGCGGTACCATTTTGGCTCGACACGAGTCATGATTCTAGTGCTTGGCTCTCTTTTCTTGGCCCTATTCAACCGGTACTTTTAACTTGGTAACAACAAAATGAAAATTCATCGCAACAGTGCCTGGTCACAACAAGAGATATCCAACTATCTTGATCAAACCAATACACCACTAAGAATTACCTGCAATGATGAAGATGGATACCCAATCATCTGCTCGCTTTGGTTTGTCCATCAAAACGGGGTTTTGTGGGCGGCGTCACACAAGAACTCTCACATTATAAAAACCCTGCTGAAAAACCCCAAAGTAGGCTTTGAGGTTGCAACCAATGAGTACCCTTATCACGGCGTTCGAGGCAAGGCGAATGTTGAGCTGCTTGAAAATGAAGCTGAGAGCATTCTAGAAAAGGTCATTGCAAAATACTTGCAAGACAGTAATCAAAAACTCGGCGAGTGGCTGATGAGCCGAAAGAAAGACGAGTACGCGATAAAAATATCACCTCTTAGCCTGAACTCCTGGGATTTTTCTGAAAGGATGGAGCAAAAGTAGGGTCAAATTCATAGCTCTGAGCCACGAAAAACTTAAGGTAGGCGCGAAAGTGGTCAACTCATCATTGCTGCCGGTCTGAGCTTTATTGGATCTTTTCTGCATATCGCCATAATTTTCGGCGACCCTGATTGGTATCACTTCTTTTGAGGCTCGTACTAGCCGCAATCATCTCTGTCTTCTTACTGCGAGGCCTAGCAGGTTTGATTCTGCCTTTCGTCACCAACAATCCCGCTGTTATGCAGAACTCTACAACCTTTTGGATTGTAAGCTCGGTGATATGCCTGGTCGTTGGCGCATTTGATCTAATGGGCGCAATAAATCGCTGGGCCAATTTGATCAGCGAAGCGGTCTAACAAAACACACCAGCCAGCAATAACCTTGCAGTACTCAAACATACAACGGATCTTTGCAAGAGCTTTCGCTCTGGTTTAGAGCCCCATAGTCAGTAATAGACGGCATATGCAGAGTCCCTTTGGCTGGTTCCTATTGCCTTGTTCCATAGAGCAACCGATCTGGGTC
>JBLHQQ010000169.1:0-6515 GCA_047625245.1 Candidatus Azotimanducaceae bacterium | reverse complement strand
AGCTAACCGCGCTTCGAAGGCAGCTGTGTCGGTTAACCGCACAGTACTACCCAGTGCTCGCCAAGTATCAATATATCCCCCGGAATCGCCATCAGGACGGCCCGCTAATTGTTGCAGGGCCCAATAGTTCACATGATAAAGCTGATAGTTGTCCAACAATTGGCGATCAAGTGCGTTGGCGATTTCTTCTGGCGACTCAAATTCACCTTGAATCGCTGCGCCGAATCGTAAGTAGACCTGACCTTTAAACTCGCCCAGACCTTTCACAAGGCTCAGCAAGTCCTCCCCGGCCGGTTTTAGATACTGACCTGACTCGGATATGGCAGACAACTCTTTGGCTTTTAACAGGTCACAGGGATCGTACTCGTAACTGATGGAGACCGGCACAATCGACAGCTGCTTAACCAATTTTCCAAGCGGTGCTTTCCGATCCGCCAGCGCAAACATCTTGATAATGGCTGGGTCCGTTATGTCTAGTCCATTCTTCGCTCGCCCCTCGGCCTGAGCAATCCAAACCGATGAGCCTTTAGCAATCGAGTCATGGATATACTGTGAGGATTGCAGCAAAGCCGCATAAACTTTTTTCGCTCCCTCTTCAGAGCGACGAATAAAGAAACTTTTATTTAGTTTCATTAAGTGGGTCGCAAATTTTCGCTGAATCAGGTTATCTCCGACGGCAATTCGCACGGTGTCACGACCAGACAGCCACAACGCATAGTCAACCAACATCGAATCTCCGGCGATGTCTCTATGATTGCCAATGAAAAGGTGCGCTCTTTCAGAATCCAACTGATCAACACCCTCGAAGACAAAATCAGTCATGGTCTCCGTGACAATGCGCTTCGCATAGTAGGAAATAACTTCCTGAAATTCCTTTATGCTGCTTACCTTGCCAAGGGAGCGGCGCAGCACATAACCCGCGACCAACCGCACTAGCGGAGGCGCGAATCGACTTAACCTTGGCGAGTGATATTTCCCGAGGAAGTCTAAAAACTCCCGATCTTCTAGTAGACTCTTAATTGCAGCCTTGACCTCATCATCATGATAAGGCCGAATATCGTCAAATTTACTCATAGGTGAGGCGTAAAGAATTTTGCATAGTTTACCGCTAAAGGCATGATTGGGTCACATGACTTCGACTGATATCCAGCTGACATTTGCAGAATATGACGATCCGCCTGCATTGACAGAGATCTACAACTATTATGCCTTGAACTTTGCCATTGCCTTTGACACTGAGCCCTTCTCAACCGAAGCTCGAAAACTCTGGTTGAGCCAATTCACGCTCGGCTGCCTTTATCAATGAGGAGTCATACTCTATGGCAGATTGGTGTGTTAAGCGAAGTCGGGTTCAAATTCGGTCGGTACCATGACACCGCTTGGCTAGAACGACGATTGAGCACTTCACTGTCTCAAACCGGTCATGATTAACGACAGCCCTAGCATGATGAGCAGCACAAAAGCCACGCGGCGTACCAGCAAATCTGGAACTGAGGGCAACAATTGATTGCCGACTAGCGTCGCACCAATCACCATGGGAATTGACATGACAGTCAACCAAATCACCTCTGTCGTAACGTGACCATGCCAGGCGACATATCCTGAACGAAATAATGTCGATACAGCAAAAGTCGCCAGCATCGTCGCGCGAACAGTTTGGATCAAGATCGGCTGCCGGTAGAGGAAGTATGCGATCGGCGCACCGGATGCGCCGTATAAGCCTCCCATCAGTCCCGCCGAAAAACCCACTAGCCAACTCAAAATTGGCGCTGATGGTTTTGAGTAGGGCTCAGGCTTAAGCATCAACAGTACTCCCGCCCCGACAATCACGACTCCAAGCACCATTCTCAGCAGTTCGTAATCCTCCGCCGACCATCTATCGAGAAGAAAGACGCCGACCACAATCAGCGGCAACATACCGAGCGCGATTGGTATCATGAAGGTGCGGTCAATAAATCGATAGGTCCTGCGAAGTGCAACCGAGACATTGATGAGGCTAATCATGCTCACAACAGCTGCAGCTGCCGCAATGTCCAGCAGCCCGAATAAAGCGACGCCGCCCATGACGATAAGCCCCATCGCAAACCCTGCAATGGTTTGAACAAAGGCGCCAAGGCCGATTAAAACGATGAAAGCTAGCTGTTCCAATGAGAATTTTTTGTGAGTCTTGTGACGTGGCCCACATCTTAACAGTTTCATCCCCTAGCTCAGCTGTTGAGCTGGATTCGCAAACCGAGGCTCTACTAGCATATTATCTACTTCTCACTGACGACGTATGAAACTATGGATCTAGAATTAGCAGGAAAAACGGCCCTCGTAACTGGCAGCAATCGCGGCACAGGCCTAATCATCGCCCGACAACTGGCAAATGAAGGCGTGCGGGTGATTCTGCATAGCCTTGAAGCTGGAGATGCACAGGACGCGGCCAAAAATATCGAAAACGCCAGTGCGGTCGAGGGTGATATCACTCACGACGAGGGGGCCGAGCAGGTCGCTCAACAATTAGCAGACCTCGATTTACAGCCTGACATTTTGGTCAACAACTATGGCACTGCTGTGCCCGGTACCTGGAGTTCTTTAACGACAGAAAATTGGCTGGATGTGTATCAAAAAAACACCCTCTCGGCTGTACGTATGGTGAATCTGGTCATACCTCACATGCGTCAACAAAAAGCCGGGAGAATCGTCAATCTCGGGACCATCGGCTCAACTCGGCCAAACAGCCGCATGCCCCATTACTATGCGTCGAAGGGCGCCATGGCAAACCTAACCGTGAGTCTCGCGAAGGAACTAGGCGGCACCGGCATTACGGTCAATCTGGTTTCACCAGGATTAATCAGAACCCCTGAGGTTGAAACGCATTACCTAGCTAAAGCCAAAAAATCCGGTTGGGGTGAAACCTGGGAGGCCGCCGAGAGTCAGATCACAGATCATTACAATCCGAACCTCATTGGGCGCATCGCGACGAGGGAAGAAGTCGCCAATATCGTGACCTTTCTTTGTAGCGCTGCTGCAAGCTTCGTTACTGCTCAAAACATTCGCGTCGATGGCGGCGCCGTGGATATCGTCTAATGCTCTGGATCAAAGTATTCCATATTTTATTTGTGATGGCTTGGATGGCAGGATTGTTCTACTTGCCGCGAATACTTGTCCACTATGTGGAAGGTAAGGCCAATAACGAGGACACCCGGCGGCTCGTTACGATGGGCCACAAGTTGTTTCGGTTTTCGTCGTTGATGGCATTACTAGCTCTCGGATTCGGCATCTGGCTTTGGCTAGGTTTCGGTTTCGGCGGTACCTGGCTTTGGATCAAGCTCGGGCTAGTGGGACTCCTACTACTCTATCACCACCAGTCGATGCGTTATATTGGCAGGATGCAGAAGGACGAGATCATCGAGTCCTCATTGTTTTTTCGTCTCTATAACGAGGCAGCCTTGATCATTGTGATTCCGATTTTGATCATGGTCGTCATGAAGCCAGTTTTTTAATTTAATGCGACGGATATCGGTCCCAGCTCCGTAACACCCTTAACGATCGCAAATGAACTATCGTAAATAGACGGAGATAATCGACATGAAGATTCAAAAACTAATTCTGATCACAAGCTTAATGACACTGAGCACAGCCTTAGTGGCAGAACCCAAGGGCCATGGAAAGCGAATGTTCGACCGAGTGGACAGCAATGGTGATGGCTACGTCTCATTCGAGGAGTTCAAAGTTCCACCTAGGGAACGCCGTCGCAGGGCGGATCTGGACGGTGATGGAGAAGTCACTCGAGAGGAGGTCTCCCAGCACATTGCTGAACGCAACGATGAAATAACCGAACGTGCAAATCAACATTTCGCGAAAATGGATCTGAATGGAGACGACGTTGTCACCAGGGAAGAAGCCAAACAAGCCGCTTTCTACCGAATGGATGAGGATCAAGACGGCGTTCTATCTCCAGCGGAACTCAAGCGTCCTAACCGAAAACATCACGGTAAAAAGCACGCCAAACGTGATGGTGATTAGGCAACTCAACTGCTTTGAATGAACCACGAACAGATCAAGAAGCAGCACTCGTCATCCAAGTTCAGGCCGGTGATGATGCTGCCTTCCACCTTCTGCTGAAGCAAAACTTGCCAATGATTCACCAATACGCCAGTCGTATGCTGGGCAACCCTGCCGAGGCTGCTGATGTCGCCCAGGAAGTGTTTATTCGATTTTGGCAAAAATCCAAGTCTTTTGATCCTACTCGAGCAAAGCTTAGTACCTGGTTACATCAGATTGCCCATAACCTATGTATGGACTATTTTCGAAAGCAGGCCCGATTGACAGGGCTCGAAGACCGTGAGGAACCCACAAGCGCCATGTTGGAAAGCGACCTTGACCAGGAGCAACGAACCCAACAAATGAGAACACTGATATCGCAGTTGCCTGAACGGCAACGTAGCGCATTGATTCTTTGCCATTTTCAAGGCCTCTCCAACAAGCAAGCGGCAAAAATCCTCGATATCACCGCTGAAGCCCTCGAATCTTTGTTGTCCCGAGCAAGGCGAACGTTAAAAAGCACATTTAAGGAGCAGAGCTTATGAATAAGAGGGAATTTGACGATCTGCTAGCCAGTTACGGCACTCACCTAAGTCTCTGGCCCGAGGCGAAACGCGGTGCTGCTAAATCGGCATTGGCCAGTCACCCAGCCTGGCAATCCCAGATAGCTGAAGCCAGACGTTTGGATGAATTACTTGATAAAGAGCTTGATGAACTCGTTGATGACTACCACATCGAACCATCAGCAACTGCTCGTCTTGAACAGCAGATTCTGAATAAGACTATCTACCGCAAAACTACGCTCGATAAGCTGCTTGACTGGCTTTCACCTGCCCAAGGGATTTGGAAGCCTGCCCTTGCTGCCTGTCTGCCCATTCTTGTTGGTGTTTCCATCGGTCTTGCCGTTGATGTTGGAGAACAATACAGCCTTGAGGATGAGTTAACGTTAACCGGCCTCGAATCAGAATCCTGGGAGAGTCAAATTGAGTAGTCGAACCACGCTGATCGTCCTCGTCATTTCCGTCACCATTAATTTACTGGTAGCCGGAGCGATTATTGGCCATCTTTTAAAGGGCGGCTCAGCACCCAGATTCCCCAACCATCTGGGTCAGGTTTTAGAGGACATTGATCCTCAACAACAAGCCAATATGAAGCAACAATTTCGTAAATTTCGCCGGGATGGTCGAGACCTACATCAGACTATGAGGCAGCAGCAACGATCACTGTCGACGATTATCTTGCAGGACCCTTTCAATGAAGAAGCCACACGCGTTGGATTCGAAAAACTCCGCGTAACGGGCAACAATGTTCAAGCCCATATGCATGACCAGATGATCCTGGCCATGAAAAACCTTAGCGCAGAAGACAGAACGAAGCTGATTCGCCGTTTGTTACGTAGTCGGCGTGGCGAAGGACCGCCCAGACACACCCCCCAAGACCAACAAGAGTTAAGACAAGAGTCAGGGACACCCTAAAATTTAGCGCTCAAGCAGGTATACTGAGGACAAAATTCAGTTGTCCTTGCAAAATGCCTCAAACCAATCGAGCCCTCAGTGACTTTATCAGCCAGTCCTTACAAATCACTGCGAGCGGCTACTTCGAACTAGAATCCGATCAAGATTGGCGCTCGCCCTGCGAATTCGAGATCGTAGATGGTCTGTCTCATTGGCGCCCAACAGCGATGGATACCCCACTCAACTTTTCAGGTCTCGCGAACGCGGCAGACGCGCCGATCCATCCTGATATACAAAGCTACTACAGCAGCTTCTGGTCTGGTTCATTACAAGGCAAAAGTGAAGAAGGTTCGTTAAGCCTTATACAACTTTGGAACAATGATGATTTCGAGCGGTTGGTTGAGAATCTGGTGGGGCATCTATTTATGAAAAACCAGAGCAAGCAGCCATTTACGGTTTTTTTTGCGACAACCGAAGAAGATTCCGAGTTGTTTTTGAGCATTGACAATGAAACCGGAAAAATACTACTTGAAGAGCCAGGCAAACCTCCGATTCGAGAAGTTGAATCAAACATAGAGACTTTTCTTAATCGTCTGGAGCCTGATCTGTCACCGCCAGTTATCTACTGAGACCTATCTACATGAATCAACTGACCCTAAAACCGATTGCTAGTGTTGGTGGAGAGATCAACCTACCAGGATCAAAGAGTCTATCGAATCGAGCACTTTTGCTCGCTGCTCTTTGCCCTGAAGAGACACTACTCATCAACCTACTAAAGAGCGAGGATACCGAACGGATGGTTGGCGCTCTGCGTCAACTCGGAATTGCCATCAACCTATCCGAGGACTATCAATCCTGCACTGTCCGGGGCAACAACGGTTTGTTCTCACCACCAAATGATACGCAGTTTTTTCTCGGCAATGCAGGAACAGCCATTCGCCCCCTAACCGGAATGTTAGCCATGATGCCTGGTACATTTGTCATTGATGGTGACGATTATATGCGCGAGCGCCCTATTCACCACTTGGTCGA
>JBLHQQ010000168.1:0-6544 GCA_047625245.1 Candidatus Azotimanducaceae bacterium | reverse complement strand
TACCCCGCCATCCTCCCAGATATGAGCACCTTCACTGGCAGGATCGTCAAATCTCTGTTTGAGGAACGCGGCCTTGCGCTCGATGTCAGCATGTCCACGAACTATCTTGAAACGATCAAGATGCTAATTTCTGTCGGTCTTGGCTGGAGCATGTTACCGATCTCTATGCTGGACCCGAGCTTGAAAGTCATCGATGTGCCTAATGTCACCATCGAACGTCAATTAGGCGTCATTCACCACGTCCAAAGAACGCTTTCTAATGCCGGCAAAGCCTTTCTTGAATGTCTTCACGAGGATGCAGGTGCAACGGATGACAAGTCACTATAGATTTGGCGCGACGTTCCCGACATCGTAATTCTGCCCACGGTGTCGTAGTAGATGATCCATGATCGTGATGGCAAGCATGGCCTCAGCAATTGGGGTCGCTCTCACTCCAACACAGGGATCGTGGCGACCCTTGGTAATAATTTCCGCCGCTTCTCCCGTGACTGTTACGGTTTGTCCCGGCTGAGTAATACTTGAGGTCGGTTTGAGTGCGATACGAACCAGAATATCCTGTCCTGAGGATATACCACCCAGAATTCCGCCAGCATTGTTTGAAGTAAAGCCATTTTGAGACATCTCATCTCGATGCTCACTGCCTCGTTGCTGAACCACTGAAAACCCAGCGCCGATTTCCACACCCTTTACGGCATTGATGCTCATCATGCCGTGGGCAATTTCTGCGTCGAGCTTGTCGAATACCGGCTCCCCGAGACCTGCCTTTACACCCGTTGCTACAATAGTAATCTCGGCGCCAATAGAATCACCGTCTCTACGTAACTGGTCGATCAGGGCCGCCATGAGCGGAACCTTGTCTTTATCTGGGCAGAAAAATGGATTTTGTTCGACCTGATCTAAATCGAGAGTCTCGACTCCGATGTCGCCCATTCGTGATAAATACCCCTTAACCTCCACGCCTTTTTGCTTTAGATATTTTTTCGCGATAGCTCCGGCGGCAACTCTCATAGCGGTTTCACGAGCTGATGCTCGTCCTCCGCCTCGATGATCACGAGTCCCATACTTTTTTAGGTAGGTATAGTCCGCATGAGATGGACGAAATAGATCTTTGATGTCTGAGTAGTCTTTCGACTTCTGATTTTCGTTTTCAATGAGCAGTCCAATGGACGTTCCAGTGGTACGGCCTTCGAAAACTCCAGACAAAATCTTAACCTGATCACCCTCCTTTCTCTGAGTTGAATAACGAGAAGTGCCTGGTTTGCGTCTGTCCAAATCTACCTGAATATCAGCTTCAGCTATTTCTATCCCAGGGGGACAGCCGTCCACAATACAACCCAGCGCGACACCATGACTCTCACCAAATGTCGTGACTTTGAATTGTTCACCGATAGAGCTACCGGGCATAACATACCTCCAATTTAAGAAGATCATTATAACGACTAAAGACACCAACCGCGCGGCAAAATAATTTTTTGACGCAACCTCAGCGATGCCTTAGGGTACCCGCTCTTTTGCAAGAACAAACATCATCATGGAAGACGCTTTTCTCACGATTCTAAAAGCCATAGGCGAAGACCCTAATCGAGGCGGTCTGCGGGACACACCAAAGCGAGCTGCCAAGGCCATGGAGTTTCTGACTCGCGGCTATCAGCAATCTCTTGATGAGGTTGTCAACAACGCCTTATTTGACTCTGATACGAACGAGATGGTCGTGGTTCAGAATATCGAACTCTATTCTATGTGCGAACACCACATGTTGCCTTTTATTGGTAAAGCTCATGTCGCCTATTTGCCAACTGGTAAGGTTCTGGGGCTGTCTAAGATCGCAAGAATTGTTGATATGTATGCCAGGCGTTTACAGATTCAAGAAAACCTAAGTAAGGAAATCGCTGAAGCCATTCAGTCTGTGACCCACGCAGCAGGCGTGAGTGTTATCATCGAAGCAAAACACATGTGTATGATGATGCGCGGCGTTGAAAAACAAAACTCTGTGATGCGAACTTCAGTCATGCTGGGTGAGTTTAGAGACAGCCCTGCGACCAGAATGGAATTTATGTCACTGCTTAATTTGCCTATCTAACGCAGGCTATTTCAGAACAACTAGCTCAAGGCGTTTTATATTCGAACGATCAATAGGCGAAATGGGCCCTGCGCCAATTACGACTAACTTCCCAGTATCCGTGCCCATCTCTTCAAGCATACTCTTCACAGAGTTCGCCCTTTCTTTTGTTCTTGCTTGGCCTGCCGCTACCGTTTCGTTCGCCTCCAAAGCATCGTGAGCAACCAGGGCAACGGATTCCCAATCGCCATCATTTAACACGTCGCGTAGTGCCTGCATGACCTGTTGATTCAGATCCGGGTCGATAACGAAGCGACTTTGGAGCCGCAATGATGAGGCAATTAATCGACGGTCTACCAGAGATTCACCAGCAACATCAGAAAAGGTTTCTATATGGGCATATCGCTTGCCGGTTGCCCGCTGAGCCATGTAGATAATCACGTAGTCGCCGCGATCACCACTTAACTTGCCTAGCAGATAGTGCTGATCTTCCGTTGGTCCATAAAGTATGGCTTGATTAAAAACTGAATTTGCCCAGTAACTACTAGCCCCACAGCTTCGCCCGATGCATTCAAAAAGCAGCTGTCCGTTAGATTGCAATTGCTCCCTAAAAAATTGACCAATGGCGTCTCTATGAGGGACATCCAAAACTTCAAAAGTTTTGGTCGCTTTTGTGCCTTGAACAAAGTCTGAGGATTCAGGCTTCACCTGCCCGTTGACGCGTTTCACTCCTCCCGTAATAAGACGATGAATGGCCACTTCGTCGGAAGCTGTTGAGCCGACCAGTTGGGACCTTGGATAAGGCTCAATCGTAATGGCCAGCGCGTTACTGACCATTAGCATGCCCCAGAGAAAAACCGCTAGATAACCCACTTCAACTCACCTTGTTTTCTGGACCAATATTCCGACTCGATAAGAGCCACGCAGGCAGTTCTCATGGAGATCTGCTGCCCCGAAAGAAAATCTACCAATAAACTTACTAAAGGCTGATGACTGACCAGCATGATTCTCGTCTCAAGAATCCCATCTAAATAAGAAAAAATCTCATCCCGAGGGCTTTCTGGCGTCAAACATTCAACCGTTTCTAGTCGAGCTTCTGGCATCAGACTATGGACTTCAATAGCTGTCTGCTGGGCTCTACGGTAAGGACTGGCCAGCAGGATGTCAGGTCGTTCGCCTTTGCGCAAAACTTCCTCCGCTGACGAGCGCGATTCTGCATGCCCCCAGCTTGTTAAGGTCCGGTTTGCATCAGAATCTATCATAGGATTCGCCTCGCCGTGACGCATGATCCATAATTTCATAATCGAGACCTAAACATAGTGCGCAAACTATATCGGTAATCGTCGTAGTATGCTTCTAGAAAAGCTTTGTAAGCATATAAAAAACCTACATAATGTTCACAACTTGCTGGCAAGATCTGACCTGCGTTCTATACTTTCGAAGCTAATAGCGTTATCTTTTCAGGGCGTTGCTCGGCGGAAATATCTGTGCCTGAAATCATTGGAAAGCTCCAAACTGCCACTGTTCGGTCCCTGAGCCGAATGTTAAAGAAAGCTTGAATGAGAACAGTAACGTTCTAGCTGTTAATCAGAACCAAGACGACATCATGATGCAGTTCATCGACAATATGAACCACGTCTTTGACAAGCTGATGGGGAGGGTTGAAGAACAACGCACCATCGTTGACCTTGAAAACCTTTCTCTTGTAAGGGACGATGAGTTAACCGCCATGGTTCTCAAGAATTTGGACCAGGTACTCAGAGACGCTAACCAGTTACTGATAAACCAAGGTGTGATTCCTGATCTTCGTATGGACAGCGCTAAACCTAAAGAGCGCACGAACAGCAAACTGGTGGTGCTTACCAGCCTAGCTCGGAGTAGTCTCTACCTTCAATAGGGAAGGCAGAGACGGTTCTAAGACAGAGACGAGTAGACAAACCCTAACTAGAAAGCTCCAACAACAATTTATTCAAACGCTTTACGTAACTGGCTGGTTCTTCAAGCTGACTACCTTCAGCAAGCATTGACTGATCATAGAGAACGAGGGTGAGCTCTTTGAATCGGTCCATATCTGGTTCATCATTCAGTTTAATAACAAGTGGATGTTCAGGGTTGAGTTCGAAGATTCGCTTATTCGCTGGCACGGCTTGACCCGCTGATTCCAGGATCCGCCGCATCTGCATACCCATGTCATCATCCTTCACCACGAGGCAAGCTGGAGAGTCGGTCAATCTTGTGGTCATACGCACTTCTTCAACCTGCTCGCTCACCACCTCTTTGATACGGTCCACAAGGCCTTGAAATTCCTTCTCAATTTTTTCCTGCTCTTGCTTATCTTTTTCTTCCTCAACTTCACCTAGATCAAGGGCTCCCTTCGCAACATCCTGGAACTGTTTGCCATCAAATTCCATCATATGGCTCATGAGCCATTCATCAATGCGATCACTCAGCAACAGAACCTCGATACCCTTCTTCGCGAACACTTCAAGGTGTGGACTATTCTTAGCCGTGTGATGATTGTCGGCGGCGACAAAATATATTTTTTCTTGGCCTTCTTTCATTCTGGAAATGTAGTCCACTAGAGACTGATTTTGTTCATCAGAATCACCTTTGGTTGTTGCAAACCGCAATAATCCAGCAATCTTTTCCTTGTTGCTATGATCCTCGGCTGGACCTTCTTTCAATACTTGACCGAACTCTGCCCAAAACTCCTGATATTTTTTTGGTTCTTTCTTGGCTAGCTTCTCGAGACTGTCTAATGCTCGCTTGGTTAACGCATTGCGCATGGATTCAATCGACGGATCACTTTGCAGTAGCTCGCGGGAGACATTGAGTGGTAGGTCGTTAGAGTCAACCACACCCTTAATAAAACGCAGATAAAGCGGCATAAACTGATCTGCTTCATCCATGATGAAAACGCGTTGTACATATAACTTAACGCCTCGGGGAGTATCTCGTTGCCACATATCAAATGGCGCTTTGGCCGGGATGTAAATCAGGCTTGTGTAGTCCAACTTACCTTCAACCTTGTTATGGCTCCAGGTGAGCGGGTCAGCAAAGTCGTGGGATATATGTTTGTAGAACTCTTTGTACTCGTCGTCTTTTACCTCGGACCTAGATCGAGTCCAGAGTGCCTGCGCAGTATTGACTGCTTGATACTCAGCCGTTTGTTCCTCGACTACTTCGGAGTCTACCTCTGAACCTTCTTCTAAGCCTTCGGGGGTAGGCGCAGCCATAGGTTCTTCTAGCATCAACACCGGTACCGAAATGTGATCAGCATACTTCTTAATGACGCTCTTAATACGCCAAGCATCCGCATATTCGGCTTCATCAGCCTTCAAGAATAACGTCACCGATGTACCCCGGGCTTCTCTGGTAATCGACTCAACAGCAAAGTCAGCCTCGCCGGAGGACTCCCAGCGCACGGCTTCATCAATGGCAGCGCTAGCGGAACGAGTTTCAACAACGACGCGCTCAGCAACGATAAATGATGAGTAAAAACCGACACCAAACTGTCCGATCAGTTGAGCGTCTTTCTTCTGGTCACCCGTCAAAGCTTGAAGGAACTGGCTCGTTCCGGACTTTGCGATAGTACCTAGGTTCGAAATTGCTTCTTCACGATTCATCCCAATCCCGTTGTCGGTGATCGTGATGGTCTTAGCTTCCTCGTCAATATCAATCTTGATATTCAGGTCTACATCACCGTCGAGCAACTCAGCGTTGGAAAGGCTCTCGAAACGCAATTTATCGATGGCATCCGAAGCATTGGAAATAAGTTCGCGAACGAAAATTTCCTTGTTGCTATACAGCGAATGAATCATCAATTGCAGCAGTTGCTTAGCTTCGGACTGAAAACCTAGGGTTTCTTTTTTTGCTTCTACGGCCATGGAGGCTCCTGAATATGGAATGTAAAACTTCTTCGCTAGATGGGGGCAAATCGGAGAAATTCAAGGGAGATAAAAAAGCCCTGGAGCTTGAATTAAACTCCGGGGCTTCATTTTCTAAAGAGGTCTCGACTGAAGGTTTACCAGCCAGTGACTTCTTTTAGGGTGTTACCGATTTCTGCAAGGCTCTTACATGTGGTCACACCAGCTGCATTCAAGGCCGCAAACTTGTCCGCTGCGGTACCTTTCCCGCCAGCGATAATGGCACCAGCATGGCCCATACGTTTACCTGGAGGCGCAGTGACGCCCGCAATGTAGCCAACCACTGGCTTAGTGACGTGCTCTTTTATAAATGCCGCAGCCTCTTCTTCAGCATTTCCACCAATCTCACCCACCATGATAATCGCTTCGGTGGCTGGGTCTGCTTCGAACATGCCAAGAATGTCTATAAAGTTGCTGCCTGGAATCGGGTCACCACCAATACCGACGCAACTACTCTGACCAAAACCGAGATCGGTAGTTTGCTTAACCGCCTCATAGGTGAGCGTGCCGGACCGGGAAACAATACCAACCTTGCCAGGCAAATGAATCACACCAGGCA
>JBLHQQ010000167.1:0-6544 GCA_047625245.1 Candidatus Azotimanducaceae bacterium | reverse complement strand
TTACCATTCAAAATGGTCAGTTCACTGCGTCGCTTAGTGGCTGGCCTGTTGTTATGGCTGATGTCAGAGTCGCAGCTGAGAAAGAAATATTTAACGGTCAGGCAAAATTTTCCCTTGTGGATGAGCTATTCAAGCTTGAGGTTGGCCCATTGCCAACAGCTAAGCTCTGGGGCAGTGCCATCGAGGTCAGTGTTCGCCATCACCTGGCAAGTGGCTTGGGGCAATTCGATGTCGGCTTGCATGGCAGCGTGAGTCACTTTCTAGAGCCAGTGCGACTTCTTGCTGATCCAGACGTCGTCAAAATTCTAGAGGCGACGAACGGCAGTTTTAATCTTACCTCTAAAGGGCAATGGCAGCTTCCGGCAGCGGAAGAAGTGGGTATCCAGTTAACTCACAAAACCGCGGTTGAGCTCAATAAGTTAGCGGTGGAGTATGACGGTTATGTGCTGGATGAAGGTGATCTTTCTGCTGTGCTGGATGGTTGGCCAGCATTATCAGGTAGTGTCATCGTTGATGTGAATCAAATTGGCGCGGGTGTGGATATCACCAAGCTCGCCATGGGGTTTCGCGTTTATGTCGATTCTGAACAACAGATTGCGACACTGATGGGCGATCGTCTGACGATGAATCTTCTTGGTGGTCAAATCACAAGTGATCAGTATGGTTATGATCTTAACACCGGCAATGGTGCTGCCTTATTGACCATGTCTCAGGTCCAATTGCCTGAACTTCTTGCCTTGCAACGACAGGACTTCAGCTGTTCGGGCATCTTGAATGGTTCAGTTCCTGTTCAGATGACTGCGGGTATTCTCTCGGTCAGTGGTGCGTCGATCAAAGCGCAGTCGCCAGGAGGTTATCTGCGCTATCAACCGAACGCCGCGGTAAGGTTGCTGGGAAATCAGAATCAGGGACTGTCGGTTGTGCTAGATGCGATGGACAACTTCCAATACCATACATTGGCAGCAGCGGTCGATTATTCACCAGAGGGCATTATGACAGCCCGAACTAGTATCAAAGGTGCGAACCCGCAATACCAAAACGGACGAGAAGTATTTCTGAATCTCAACCTAGAAGAGAACATATTGAAGCTGCTGGAAAGTCTTCGCCTAGGATCCGAGATGGCGGAAAAAATTGGCGAGAAGGCCACCAAAGGTAACTAATAACAAAGGTCGTAAGGGTATGAAATATTTATTGATCGGGAGTTGCTGCTTGTTGATGGTCGGTTGCAGCCCAACCATTCGGGTTGAAGTACCGCAGCAGCCCATTGAAATCAATTTGAACGTCAAAATTGAACACGAGATCCGCATCAGAGTTGAGAAGGATTTAGAGAAACTGTTTGAAGATGAAGCGGATATTTTCTGAGCTGTTTGAACCCATTATGAAAGGAGATGAATATGTCTAAGTTAATTTTTTGCCTGGCGCTGTTATTGTCTGCAGCGACGGTTCAAGCCAGTCCCCTCGATGATGCTCGGAATGCCGGCCAGATAGTCGAACAAGCCAGCGGTTATGTGCAGGCAACGGCTGCCGCGCCTGGGAGTGTGAAAGCTTTGGCTGTAGACGTGAATGAAAGGCGCGCTGCGGCTTACGGTCGAATCGCTAAAAAGAACGGACTAACCGCTGAGCAGGTTGCGACCGAGAGCTACAAGAAACGTATCGGCGGCTAGTTGAGTGGTTAGGAAAAAGCCCGGCGTGTGCCGGGCTTTTTTTATGCTGCTTTAGAGGGTTTCGGGTTATCAAACACCAGTGCGGTGTCATCAATCGGTGCTTTGCGCACCATCTTTTTATCCAGCGCGTAGTCTTGGGTATTCCTCCAAGGCCCGGTCCCTTGCTTGGCGAATAGGTGCATCGACCGCTGCATATAACCTGAAGTAAAATCATCGATCCAGGGGCGAGTAGGCATTCCCTCATCTTCCGGGCGTATTCTGGGCGTCACTTGTCTAACACCCAGTTCATCCATTCGGTTTAGGACTCGACAGACATACTCTGAGGTAAGATCGGCGCGAAGAGTCCAAGAGGCGTTAATGTAGCCGAAGGTTTGCACCATATTGGGTACGTCAGAATAGAGCATGCCTTTGTAAGCAAACTTATCGGGGAAGTTAATCTTCTCGTTATCCACCATAAAGTCCACATTGGAAAGTACGGTCATTTCGAGTCCGGTAGCGGTGACAATAATGTCTGCTTCCAATTCCGTGCCATTCTTGAGCAGCAAGCCTTTTTCGGTGAAGCGTTCAATATGTTCCGTGACAACGTTCGCCTTACCGGAATTGAGCGCGCTATATAGATCGGCGTTGGGGATTAGGCAGAGGCGTTGATCCCAGGGGTTGTAACTGGGGGTAAAGTGCTTATCGATGGTTTCCTGATCCAGGTGTTCAGCCATCATTTTTAGTATCTGATGTTTAACCTTGGCTGGTTCTTCTCGAGTCTTCTTGTACATAAAGCTTTGCAAAGTTGTGTTCTTTAGCCGGGTCAGTCCATAGGCCCAACGATCAGGCAAAACCTTGCGAAGTGTATTGGCGATCTTATCCTCAGCGGGGCGAGACACCACGTAAGTTGGTGAGCGCTGCACCATTGTGACGCTAGCAGCTTGTTCGGCCATGGCGGGCACCAGAGTCATCGCCGTTGCACCACTGCCAATCACGATAATTTTTTTGCCACTGTAATCAAGATCTTCAGGCCAAAACTGCGGGTGTATCACCTGACCTTTGAAGGCATCTGCATCTTCGAATTGTGGATCATAGGCCCTGTCGTAGTTGTAATAACCGCCGCACATAAACAGGAAATTTGCCGTCACCTTAGTCGTTTCGCCGCCTTCGCCAGTGGTTTCAATCTCCCACGTGGCATCGTGCGTTGACCAGTGGGCGGATTGGACTTTCGAATCAAATCGAATGTGGCTATTGATGTCATGCTCGGCTGCCGTGTCGTTAACATAATTGCGGATTGCGGGGCCGTCTGCTATCGACTTGGCCTCTGTCCAGGGCTTAAAGCTGTAACCAAGAGTGTGCATGTCGCTGTCTGAGCGGATACCGGGATAACGAAAGAGGTCCCAGGTGCCGCCAATCTTGGCGCGACCTTCAAGGATGGTAAATGTCTTGTTGGGGCAGTACTTTTTCAAGTGAACGGCTGCGCCAATACCGGACAGGCCAGCACCCACAATAATAACGTCGAAATGATCAGCGGATTTCATAGTGGAGCCTCAGAGCTTGGGGTATTTGTTGCGTGGCGGTAATTAAGCATTTAACCACATCGAGGTCAAAAAACAGTGGTATTTACCATTTTAGCTTCGAAGGTAAGAATTCTGCGACTAGCGTCTCGTAGTAGGCCATAAGGGGGCCACGGTCCGGTGGTAAATCACTTTTAGAGTAAAGGTCAAAGGGCTGAAAACGACGAACCCACGCCATCATTTGAAGGTCCTTGTCAGTCATCAAATGTTGGTAGGCAGCCTCTTGATGAGCGCTGTAGAAACTGTGATACCGAATCACATACAGGGCTTCCTCGGGAAGATAGTCCTTGACGACCTGATAGAGATATTCATCATGCCCCCAGCTCATGGTGACCTGATCGAGCCCGCAATGAGGGGCATAGACGCCATATTCAGTCTGATATTGAGGGATCTCTTGATCTGTGTTGTCACTGAAGTAGGGGTGATAAATGATGCTGTTAGAAAATCGGCAGCCGAGCGGGAAGGTGTCTCCCACGACAGCCCATTGAGGCTCATTGAATAGGCAAAGTACTTTGCCAAGGTCATGAATCAAACCCGTGAGTTGTAGCCAGCGTGGGTAGCCGCTATGGCGTATGGCTTCCGCGGTTTGAAGCAGATGGTCTAATTGGGAGAGTTCTGTATCCGGATCGCTATCATCCGAAATCTCCTCAAGTTTTTGAATGGCTTCCCAGGTACCCATTGATTGGTGGTTAAGCGCACCATATTGTTCTAGTTTTTGTTTCGCGAGGGCGAGGGTTTGGAAACGATGATTGTCCCGGTAAAAATCAGCAACTCGATCATCCTGATGATTGTCATAGTTTCGAAAGTGAGTGTCGGTATCTTGCATGTCTAGAGTTTACGTCAGATTGTCAGCGCGATACATTGCGTCCTTTGTCATGATCTGGAACCCTTTTGGTTAACAAGGCGACTCAGCTTTTAGAACGCTCGGCGAACCCAAGCATCATTGGGCTTCTCGCATTGTATGTTCTGGTATGGGTGGTATCCCATTTGGTCTCCGATACGAACTTGGATCCCTATGGAGACATGCTTGAAAATTTTGTCTGGGGTCAGAATTTCGTCTGGGGCAATGAGAAGCATCCTCCGCTATTAGGCTGGGTGACGGGTGCTTGGTTTACGTTGCTGCCGATAAATCAGGGTTCTTATCACCTGCTCGCCTATGGCAATGCTGCCCTGGGTCTAGCAGGCATTTATGTTCTGGCGCACCGTTTGGGTTTAGCTAGGATCGCGCTGGCCGCAACCCTAATGATGAGTTTGGCTTTGCCCTACAGTACGCTGGCGGTGAAATTTAACGCTAACACGATACTACTGCCCCTTTGGCCCTGGCTCGTGGTGGCCTGGTTGTCGAGTCAATCAGCGCAAGGTTGGAAAGCATTTCTCTGGGCTGGTGCCCTCGGCGTCCTGGCTGCGCTTTGCGTTCTTGGCAAGTACTATTCGGGTGTGTTGCTGCTCAGTCTGGGGTTTATAACTCTCGCGACGCTGAAAGGCCGACAATGGCTTAAAACGCCATTCCCCTGGATCGCGCTTTTCATGGCATTGATTGTTCTTGCGCCGCATCTGATCTGGCTTAAGAGTAATGACTTTGCATCTTTTACGTATGTTCGCGATCAAGGGGGCGGCGGGGTCGATTTTGGGCAATTGGCTAAGTTCCTATTGGTACCGTTTGGTTATTGGCTGATTGCCTGGATTGCTGCGGTTCTGTCAGTGCCTGGATCAGCGTCGCATTCTTGGGAAAAGAGATTGGCCACGGGATTGTGGAAAAGTTGGCTACCCCAAGGTCGGGATGATGTTTTATTTTGGCTAGCCTGGCTGCCATTTCTTCTCACGTTGCTATTTGGTGTTTCTGGGTTCGTGAGCTTATCTCTGCCCTGGGCGATACCGCTTGGCTTTGCCTTTTCATTGTTGTGGTATCGAAATCTCACAGATGAGGCAGTCGAGGACGTGTTGACGGCAACTGCACGACGAAGTCAGAAGATATTTTTTGGTTGGCTCTGTCTGGTGCTGCTGGTCAGTCCCATATACGCCTGGCAGCAGGGAAACTCTGGTCACAAAAATTACTACCTGCCCCGCGAAGAAGCTGCTTTGATGTTGATCTCGGTCTGGGCAGAAAGTCAGTCGGAACCATTGGTTTGGGTGAGTGGGGACATTCCTGAAGCGGGGCTAGTTGCGTTTTACGGCGACTCGAATATTCAAATTCTAAAAGAGACGCCCCTTAAACCGATAGCAGGAGGTGTCGTTTTTTGTCCTCTTGGCGAAGCAGCAGCTGCCGCCGTATTCACAGCCTGTACTGAGGCAGCAGATCGATGGACTGCGCGACGAGAAGAGCAGGTCGTTAAGGTTGAATACAAAGTTGCCAAATCAGGTAAGCGTTTCTTTCAGCACAAACCTTTTCGGTATAGGGTATATCTCTATGAACATAGAGCCCCTTGAGCGGAGTTTTGGTGCGCGGATCACCGGCATCGATTTACCGCAGCTAGATGATGCCGACTTTAAAGCCGTGTACGAAGCCTGGCTACAATATGCGTTACTTGTTTTTCCAGATCAATTTTTGTCGAGAGAATCTCAGGTCGCTTTTGCCCGCCGGTTCGGCAATCTTGAGTTTGACTATGCTCCCATCAGCAACTTAACTCGCGACGGAGAGCTGCGAGCTGATGATGATGTGGTGAAAATCTTAAAGGGAAATATGGATTGGCATTGCGATAGTACCTACATGCCAGTGATGGCAAAAGGTGCAGTATTTTCTGCGCATGTTGTACCTCCTAGCGGAGGGGAAACCAGTTGGGCTGATATGCGTACTGCCTTCGATGTGTTGCCGTTGATGCAACAGAATGAATTGGAAAATTTGTCCGCTCACCACTCACTTCGTCACAGTCAGGGGAAGTTAGGCCACAGCCATTCCGATGATAGCCAGTACTCGGGCTATGGATTTCACGACGGTGAAGCGCCACTGCGGGGTCTCGTCAAAAAACACTCCGAGACGGGGCGAAAATCATTGCTGATCGGTCGTCATGCTTATGATATTCCTGGCAAGAGTTCTGAAGACTCACGGCTGCTGCTTCAAAACCTTGTCGATCAGGCCTGCAGAGATGATCGAATCTACAACCATCAATGGTCGAAGGGAGAGGTTGTGGTATGGGATAATCGCTGTTTACTGCATCGCGCTAACCCTTGGGATATGTCGGTACCCCGGGTGATGTACCACTCACGGATTGCCGGAGACGAGAATAGTGAGGCAATTCGTTAGAATCCCAACATCGAGCGCACATGAGTCAAAACGATATCGAAAGGAGTGAGCAGTTTGGTTTTAGCGGAGGGTGAACAGGGCAT
>JBLHQQ010000166.1:0-6545 GCA_047625245.1 Candidatus Azotimanducaceae bacterium | reverse complement strand
CTTGGCTGCGGCCGGGTCGGCAACTTTATTAACGGAGAACTGCCGGGGCGCATCACTGATGTGTCCTGGGCGGTGATTTTTCCTGGAGAAAGCGTCGCTCGTCATCCATCCAGCCTCTATCAGGCAGTATTGGAAGGCCCGCTATTGTTTATTTTGCTTTGGATGTTTACCAGAAAAACTCGGCCTATCATGGCGACATCAGGGATGTTTTTGCTCAGCTATGGAGCCTTGAGGTTCGTATCTGAATTTCTACGAAGACCAGACTTACATATGGGTGATGAAGGGTTCATCGCCTTTAATTGGTTGACCACGGGCCAGCTGTTATCTTTACCCATGATCGGAATCGGTGCGGTATTCATCGCCTGGAGCCATCGACAAATTTTAATATCGGAAAAACAAGCATGATCATTCAACCCAAAATTCGCGGTTTTTTATGTACCGCAGCCCATCCAGTAGGATGTCATCAGGATGTTCTCAATCAAATTTCCCACGTCAAGAGCGCTGGAAAGTTGGCCAATGGACCTAAACGAGTGTTGGTGATTGGTGCTTCTGGCGGATACGGATTAGCCTCCCGAATTAGCGCAGCCTTTGGGGCTGATGCCGCGACGATCGGCGTGTTTTTTGAGCGGCCAGCAGCGGGCAAGCGCACTGCGTCCCCGGGCTGGTACAAGTCAGCCGCATTCACGAAGGAAGCAGAAGCGGCTGGTTTGTATGCGAAGAACGTCAATGGAGATGCCTTTTCCGAGCAGATCAAGAACAATGTAATCGAGCTGATCAAAGCTGATTTGGGTCAAATCGATATGGTGGTTTATTCCCTTGCTGCACCTGCGCGCGAGTTAAAAGACGGTACGGTGGTACGCAGTGCGCTGAAACCCATCGGCGAGCCCTTCGAAGGAGCAACAATCGACTTTAATAGTGGCGAGTTACGTCCGATTAGTTTGGAGCCAGCGACTGAGGAAGAAGTCGTCGATACCATTAAGGTCATGGGGGGCGAGGATTGGCAGCTTTGGATCGAGGCGCTACTGGAGGCTGGTGTACTGGCGGATAATTGCATTACAACGAACTACACCTATTTGGGCAGCGAGGTCACCTGGCCCATTTACTATCATGGCACCATCGGTAAGGCGAAAGAGGACCTGGATCGCGCAGCAAGGGAACTAGAAGGTCCTATGGCGAAAGTCGGAGGCAAAGCCTACGTTGCAGTGATGAAGGGCCTAATGACCCAGGCGGCGTCTGCGATTCCTGGCATGGCGATCTATCTCTCACTATTGTTTAAAGCGATGAAAGCGCGCGGTACTCATGAGGGTTGTATTGAACAAACCACTCGACTTTTTCACTCTCAACTTTTCTCGAATGCTGAGCCAGAGTTGGATGAGACCGGCAGAATTCGACTTGACGACTGGGAACTGACCGAGGAAATCCAGTCTGGAGTGAAAGCCAATTGGCATGACGTGACGACTGAAAACCTGAACCAGCTAACTGATTTTGCGGGTTATAGAGAAGCCTTTTTGCAAATGCATGGATTCGAGTTCGATGGCGTCGACTATAGTGCAGAAGTGGATGCTGATGTGCCGATGGCTCTCGTCGAAGGCAATTAGATTACAAGGGTCATGAGGAAATGCTGACGATGACTATTGCCTCCCTCCTCTCGATCATTTTGTTGCTGCCAGACAAAGTGACGAGATGGAAACTCCTCAATATCTCGTTCGTAAGATTTATTCTCCAAGAGTTTTGGGCTATGCGCTAGCAATAGCACTCACTGTATTTTTGAGGGGTAGTGACCTATTAAAGGATTATGCTTTTACTACCATCGTTGTTGGTCTTGCGGCATATCCATCTTTCGCCTTTTATCTCAATCGAAAGTTCTTTAATTCTTCCCAGGGTGCTCGGCTCAGCATGTTGATGGATGGTGGTTTGGTCGGCGTTCTAATCATCATTAATCACTTTTATCTATCTTCGATCCTTACCTTTGTGACCTTTCTTGCAGTCAGTACTGCTTTGATTGCCGGTCCGGCCCTTGTCGTTGCTAGTTTAAGCATTGTGATGGTGGTGGTTCTACTGGGTTGGTGGTCAGGGGCTCCAAACATTTCCCAGGCGAGTATGTGGGTCGAACTCAGTTTTGCGGTAGCGATGCTGGTTTATCTGGGGTTTGTAGCATGGTTAGTATTTGGTGTTACTAGGACGATGGGAATCGCTCGGCGTGATGCCCAAGCGGGTCGGCGATCCGGAGAGGCAATGAATGAGCATTTGAAGCGTTACATCAGTCCTCAACTCTATGCAACTCTCGCCACGGGATCCGGAGACCGCACAAACAATCGTCGCCAGCTTACGGTTTGCTTTACAGATCTTTCTGGCTTTACAGCATTAATGGATCGACTGCCGGAAGAATCAATCACCAGAGTCCTGAATGAATACTTAAACGCAATGGCAGACATCGCAATCCGATATGGCGGCACCTTGGACAAGTTTATGGGTGACGGCGTCATGGTGTTTTTTGGTGATCCCGAGACCAATGGTGCCAAAGAAGACGCCATTGCATGCGTGAAAATGGCCCTGGAAATGCGAGGTTGTCTGGCTGGTTTAGCGCGTCGATGGCGAACCGAAGGCCTCGATAATCAATTGCAAATGCGAGTCGGTATACACTCGGGATATTGTGCTGTGGGTAATTTTGGTTCTGAGAGCCGAATGGATTACACAGCGGTTGGCGGCGTAGTCAATATTGCCAGTCGGTTGGAGGCCAGCGCACCGATTGACGGAATACTGATTTCCAGTAGCACTCGGGCTCTGGTTCATGAGGCAATCTGTCACGAGCCCTTCGAGAGACTACAGCTTAAGGGAATAACTAAGCCTGTTGAAACTTTTCGGGTTCTGGCCGAGAGCCGAGAACGTCAACTGGAAAAGCTGGACGAGGAAGTACCTGGGTTGCGCGTGCAGCTAAACCCAAGAGAAGTGAATGTCGCTGCGGCTCGAGCATTGCTGGAGTTGGCGCTGGAGAACCTGTCCAGAATTGAAAAAAACCGTCAGACCCGCCAAGGAGTTGTCCGACTGCTCCGCTAATCCGACGTTGTCATGTATAATCGCGCGTTTGGTAAAATGCTGGCGAACCTATATGACAGACGCGCTTCACAATTCAACATTCTTAAAAGCCTGCAGAGGTGAGCCGACAGATTTCACCCCTATCTGGTTGAATCGCCAGGCTGGCCGATACATGCCGGAATACCATGAAGTTAAGGGTAATACGCCCAGCCTCGACTTTTTTAAAACGCCGCACCTGGCCGCCAAAGCGACCTGTGACGCCCAACGTATACTTGGGGTTGATGCTGCGATCATGTTTGCAGATTTGCTGCCTATTCTCGAGCCAATGGGGTTGGATCTAGATTACATACCGGGTGTTGGCCCTAACATCGGTAATCCTATTCGAACTCATCGGGACATCGATAACATTCGGCTCGAAAAGAGTTCAGAATCAATGCCTTATATAGCTGAGGTGATTCGACTCATTCGGAATGAGCTGCCTGCAGATATTCCTCTTATTGGATTTGGTGGGGCGCCTTTCACCCTTGCGTCCTATGCAATCGAGGGCAAGGGTTCTCGCAACTACGTTCACGTCAAGCAGCTGATGTATGGCGATAGTGTTGCTTGGCATCGGCTGATGGAAAAAATCACGACCGCCGTGATCGACTATATGCAATATCAAATTGAATCGGGTGTCCAGGCGGTTCAGCTCTTCGATAGCTGGGTGGGGTGCCTGTCTCCGGCGGACTATGAAAACTATGTTTTCCCGCATTCCCATCGATTGATGGAGGCAATATCGGGCAAGGTCCCTGTGATCCATTTTGGCACTGGCAACCCCGCGCTGAGCTCTCTAATGGCAAAGGCCGGCGGTGATGTGATCGCGTTGGACTGGCGCACACCCCTCACCGCAACCTGGGATGAAATGGGGGTTAAAGCCGTTCAGGGTAATATGGATCCAATTATACTTTGCGCAACTCCAGAAGCTGTTAGAGCTCAGGCCAAGACACTTCTCGATGAAGTTGATGGTCGGCCCGGACACATTTTCAATCTGGGTCATGGGATCATCCCCGAGACCCCCGTTGAGAATGTGAAAGCCCTCGTTGATTTTGTACACGAGTACTCTGCCCGATAATTCTTTGCTCGATTACCTTCGAGACAATCTTCTCGATACGAGGGGCTCGAATAAACACGGCTCGACGCCCCTCCCCGATTTGATTATTCTCAAGGGAAAAGAGTGATGAACATGGAAGAGCCGTACCTACTGATTACCGCAGACACTCACGCCGGTGGCAGCCACGCACAGTATCGCGAATATCTAGATCCTGCCTACCGGGATCGGTTTGATGAATGGCGTGGTGGATACAAAAACCCATCCCAGCAACATTATGCGAAGAAGAAGCTTCGAAACTGGGACCTGGGAATTCGAACCGAAGATCAAAATAGCCAGGGCGTAGTTGGAGAGGTTGTCTTTCCAAACACCGTCCCACCCTTTTTTCGAAAAAGTATTGTGACTGCTCCGCCCCCTAGACCCGAGGATTACGAATTAACCTTGGCCGGCATTCGTGCTCACAATCGATGGCTCAAGGATTTTTGTGCAGAAGATCCTGATCGCCGCGCTGGTATTGGGCTGATTCTCCCCAACGATCTTGATGAGGCGGTGAAGGACATAGAATTTATTGCCGAGGCCGGCCTGCGAGGGGGCGTTTTGCTGCCTCTGGTACCCCCAGATTGTCACTGGATAAAGCCACTCTATGACCCGGCTTGGGATAAGGTTTTTGCCGCTATTGAGGATTGTGGTTTGGTTATGAATCAACACAGTGGACAGGGCTCACCTTCCTACGGTGAAGGGATGGTGGCGGAAGCGCTGTGGATATCCGAGGTGACCTTCTACTGTCAGGCTGGTTATCGACATCTGATTATGAGCGGCGTCTTTGAGAGGTTTCCAAAACTGAAATACATCCTTACAGAGAGCGGCTGTGCATGGGCACCAGCCATGCTCGCTCAACTCGATCGAATCCATATGGGTATTAAGGCCGGTGCGATCGGAGAACTTAACTATGAGGGTATGGAGTGGGTTCTCAAAGAGCCGCCCAGTTTCTACGCAAAAAGGAACTGTTGGTATGGCGCAAGCTTTCCTAGCAAGGCTGATCTCGCGGGCATCGAAGAAATTGGAGTTGAAAAGGTGTTATGGGGCAACGACTATCCACACTACGAAGGGACATTCCCCTACAACCTCGAATCTTTGCGGCTTACCTTTACGGATGTTCCGGAAGAGTATCGAAGACAGCTTTTTGGTTTGAATGCTGCGGAGCTATACAATTTCGATCTCGAAAAACTTACGCCACTTGCGAAGCAGTTTGGCCCGACCCCAGCTCAAGTGAATGAACCGCTAGCTAAAGAGGACATTCCTCGGGACTCAAGTTGTTACCTTTTTCAGACCGCACTATATGGGTAAGTTATGAGTCAGATACCAGCAGGCATAGGCATCGTCGATACCATGATTGGCTTCCCCGCGGAAGACTTCGCGATGTACGATTTTATTCGCAAGCAACTTAAAGATGGCTCGACTGATTTCGACTTCCCTGTGGAGTATATGTTTAAGCAGGTACCCAAAGATCTTTACGGTAGTACCGAAGACCCGATCAAACTGACCCTAAATGAAATGGACAAGTACGGCATCGAGGTTGGTTTGGTTGGTGTTGGCGGCGAGGTTTCCAGCAAGGCGCTAAAGCAACATCCCGATCGCTTTGTCGGTCAAGGTAGTGTCGATCCGAATCAGGGCATGGAGGGTATTCGGAATATGGTGCGTCAATATGAGGAGTTTGATGTTCGATCGTTTGGCGCCTTTAACGCGGGTTATAACCCTCAGGTTGGGATCAACGATGCAAAAATGTACCCGATCTATGCCAAGTGTGTTGAGCTAGATGTACCAATTTTTAGTTGTGCCGGTGTTCCCGGACCAAGATTTCCGATGTGGCCACAGCACGTCGAATTGATTGATCAGGTGATGTATGACTTTCCAGAACTGGTGTTTGTAACAAGGCATGGCTGCGAACCCTGGGAGGACTTGGCAGTCAAGCTGATGCTGAAATGGCCCAACCTCTACTACTCTACTTCTGCCTTTGCGCCTAAGTTTTATCCAGAGGCGATTATTGATTATGCCAATACACGGGGCGCGGACAAAATTATTTATGCGGGTTATTTCCCCATGGGTTTATCGTTAGAGCGAATCATGGGCGATATGGAATCTGTTCCTCTGAAAGCCGAGGTCTGGCCCAAGTTCTTGCGGGACAATGCCCGCAAGGTACTTAAGTTATCTTGACCATTTTTTAGGGCCTTATCGCTTCAACTGGCTCACGTCTCAGGCTGCACCACGATCGCCTTCTTCAACTAATGCGATGTTTCTGGGTAATACGCTGTAATCATCTTGTTCGTAGTGTCGCTTCTTGATATCGACAATTTTTCTACCGGCCTCTAGAAACAGTTCTTCTCTATCCTTTTGGGTTGCGAGTAGGGAGCCTTTATCTGGC
>JBLHQQ010000165.1:0-6566 GCA_047625245.1 Candidatus Azotimanducaceae bacterium | reverse complement strand
CACATCCTGTTCTAATTGATGTACAGCTGGTCGCTAACGAAACGGTTGAGTTATCTCTAAATACAGAAAACCGAGCACTGGTCTACGCCTATAAAGGCGCAACAGATCTGATCGCTTCGCGCCAACTAGGCGTCTATGCTAATGGCAGAAGCTTAACGCTGAAGGCAGGACCCGCAGGTGCAGAATTATTGGTGCTCAGCGGTCAGCCAATTCATGAGCCTCTGGTGCAGCACGGCCCTTTTGTGATGAATACTTCTGAGGAAATTAAGCGTGCAATAATTGACTTTCAGAACCCCGATTTTTTAAGTGGGTTAAAGCTCGAGAGAAAGATGCAAACATCGTGAACCAAACCAACTGGTAGCATCATTGGTAAGCTTAGAGCGTTGGCCGAAGACATGCCTTCCAGTAATGCAATCTGCC
Source organism: Candidatus Azotimanducaceae bacterium (assembly GCA_047625245.1). GTDB lineage: Bacteria > Pseudomonadota > Gammaproteobacteria > Pseudomonadales > Azotimanducaceae > JAHRVQ01. The sequence continues at coordinate 6,146 of JBLHQQ010000165.1, read as the reverse complement.
CGGGAAATATTCTTACCACCATGTCTGGCATTACCGTCGAGATCTTTTCGTCGGACGCGGAAGGCCGGTTGATTCTGTCAGATACTACGCACTAAGCACAAAAAACTTATGAGCCAGATGTAATGATCGAGCTGGCCACCCTAACGGGTTCTATGGGCCGCGGACTTGGTGATGAATACTTGCGTCACCACCACGAGCACTAAACTAGAATAGTTTCTTAGGTGGTGCTTGTATCCAGTTTTCTTTTGCGTAGCTGGTGTTCGCGCAGGTGATATGAAAGGTGAGTGCGTGGCGAGAGGTAGCAGAGAGATTTGGCGCACTGTAGTGAGGTAATAGACCGTTGAAGACGATCAGCCCGCCCGCTTCAATTTCAATCGGTACCGCTGCCTTTGGCCAGGGCATGTCCTGAAGAGCTCGCATTTCTGTTTCATCATTCTCATGGCGAACGAACTGTTCTCGAAGCGGATAATCAATCGGTTCTGCAGGCACCTGCAGGCAGCCGTTCTGAATGGTCGCATCTTCAATGGCAAACCAGAAGGTAGTCACCGAGATGGGAGCAGTCAAAAAAAAGCTGGCATCCTGATGCCATAAAATCTCGCCGCCTATTCGAGGTTGCTTAAATATGTACATCGACTGATGAATCTGCGGCTTCACCAGACCAATATCAACGGCAGTAGCTCGAATCCGCTGATCCTCCGCAAACAAAGAAAAAACAGGGTCGAGCTGATGTAGAGCGTGACCGATCTTATTGATGCTAAGAGATTTAACCTGATTGAGATGACCATTCTCATCAAAGGCATCTTCCTCAAAAAAGCAACTAATCTTGTCCGCAGAGCTCAAAAAATAGTCATCTCGCGTAATCGAATGGTCTTTGGTCGTGAAGATTGCGGAAGTGGAAGCAGGATCAAATTCATCAACAATCCGATTCGCCGCATTCTTGAGTCCGTTCATTTCAGCAACGGTAAACAGATGAGGCAGCACCAGATAGCCTTGTTGGTGATAGTCGCGTTGTTGGGTTTCAGTCAGCATGTCGCGCATTAAAAACCAACTGGATGTGAAATCAAAGCGCCCTTAGCGATTCAATTCAGGTCAATTCCTCCAAAAAGCACAGATACCCCTCTACTGTGACACCAAAACTTCCAGCAGGCGCGTCAGCACCATTGACCCTTGCTTGGGTTTACTTTGTCCCTTTACACTGCCCCCAATTGTTCGTGTTTCGAAACTCTGTGGTGATTTATGTTTTTAGAAGTGGCAAGTGAGATTGCAGCAATGCTGATTGAACGCGGAGATACAGTCTCTGTAGCTGAGTCATCAACAGGCGGGCTGATCGCCGCAAATTTATTGTCGGTACCCGGGGCGTCGAGCTATTTCCAGGGGGGTAGTGTCGTCTATACCCTTGCATCCAGACGGGCTTTTTTAGATCTCGATAGCAAGCGAGTGCGTGATTTAAAGCCATTGACGGAAGAAATGGTCGCGGAATTCGCAATCGCAGCAAGACAAAAACTCGACACAAGCTGGGGTATTGCTGAACTCGGTGCCGCCGGTCCCGCAGGCACGCCCTACGGCCATGGTCCCGGAATCAGCGTGATTGCAATCTCTGGTCCTTGTTCAATCAGTTCCACGATACGCACCAATCAGGATAACAGGCAAAACAATATGCTTGCCTTCACTCAAGCTGGACTAGATTTGTTTAAGCAAGCACTGCAATCAACCTGATTGTTCGGATATTTCTTCGCCACCCACTCATCAGTTTCTCACAAAAAAAACCGCCACCAAGTCAACAATCACGCACCGATGTTCAGTTTTACCCTGTCCCGCCAATTCGATCCCGGAATTTTCGGTTTCGCACATTGAGTGTTTTTTTAAATTGATGGGGATAGTCATTTGGGCCTAGCCTATCTATTGGTTCTAGACCCAACCTATGAAAGTAGGGCGCGGCGACACTCTCCGCTTTGATGAGTACCGATACAAGATGATCTTCAGCCGCCAGATCGAACGCCATCTGCATAAGCTGTTTGCCGATACCGTGACCCTGAATGATAGGCAGCACAAACAGACCATGAAGTAGACCCTGTTCAGGAGAATGGTGGAGATCAAGAGCTGCAACACCGAGAATTTCATCATTGCGAATGCAAACAAACACAGTGAAGTGAGCAAGGTCCACTGCATCATATTGCAGCACGGCCACGGCTCTGCGCTTAAGCCGAGTGGGCATAGGCCAATTCATAACGGCCAACTCGATGAGTTTGTTAATACCGTCAAGGTCAGACAGACTAGCGGGTCGGTAACTTGCGAATAATTTATACATAGGTGTCGTACGCCACTCCCACAGAGTTGGATCCAAACGATCGCGGAGAGCCGGCTAGGCACTTTACGAGCCCGCTGTGCGCTTCACAAAGCCGCGGCGCTCTTCACAAAGCCGCGGCGCTCCTCACATAATTGTTGGCACTCTGGTAATCTTCAACGTCACCCGTACGTGCGAAGATTATGGATTTTTTCCTGGTTCTGAACCTTCTGGCTGTGTTGGCCGCGATCGCCCTGCTGTTCTGGTTGTCACGCCGCGATGTCTCGTTATCCCGTCGCGTGCTGGTGGGACTTGTGTTGGGCGCGGTGTCTGGACTTCTGTTGCAGTTGATCTACGGCATCGACAGCTTAACGCTGTCAAATACGTTAACCATCACCAACGTCTTGGGCGCGAGTTACGTTAACCTGCTTAAGATGATTGTGATACCGCTGGTGCTGGTGTCCATGGTAGCTGCTGTGGTTAGAATTGACGAGATCGCCACGTTGGGCAAGATAGGCGGCGCAGTGATTCTTATCCTGGTCGGCACGACCACGGTAGCCGCGCTTATTGGCGCAGTGGTTGCCAGTGCTTTCGGCCTGACTTCCGCCGGCCTCACAGAGGGTGCCCGGGAAGTGGCAAAGGCAAGCGTACTGGTCACTCAACAAGTGACTGTGAAGGACCTGAGCATCGCGGATATGATCGTCAGCTTTATTCCGCAGAACATCTTTGCAGACCTTGCTGGGCTGCGTTCGACCTCGGTCATAGCGGTTGTGATCTTTGGCATTTTAGTGGGAATAGCGGGTCTGCTACTAAGCCGCGACCTTCCGGAGCAAGGCAAGCAGTTCCGCAGCTTTGTAGACGTCGCGCAGAACCTTGTGCTGCGACTTGTTCGAATGGTGATCAGTCTGACACCATATGGTGTTCTTGCACTGATGACAAAAGTGACCGCCACTTCTAGCGGTAGCGACATCCTCAATCTGTTTAGCTTTATCCTCGCGTCCTACCTGGCGATAGCGCTAATGTTCCTCGTGCACGGAGTGCTGCTAACACTCGCTGGCGTCAACCTACTCGACTATTTACGACGTGTCTGGCCAGTACTGGTGTTTGCTTTCACATCTAGAAGTTCCTCGGCCACCATTCCACTAAATGTGGAAACGCAGATTCGTGAACTGGGTAATGACCCCGCTAGCGCAAACGTGTCAGCGAGTTTTGGGGCGACTATAGGCCAAAATGGCTGCTCGGGTATCTATCCCGCCATGCTGGCGGTGATGATTGCGCCTTCCATGGGTATTGATCCCCTTTCACTATCGTTCCTGTTGCCGCTGATTGGCATTGTCGCGATCTCATCATTCGGTGTTGCAGGCGTGGGTGGCGGAGCAACCTTCGCCGCGCTCATGGTACTGCCGGCGCTTGGTTTTCCCGTTACCCTAGTCGCGCTGCTGATATCGATTGAGCCATTGATTGATATGGCGCGCACCGCACTGAATGTCAGCGGTTCCATGGCTGCAGGCACAATTACGTCCCGGATACTCGGCATGAACGCGCCGACTCACAAGTTAGTGACTGACTAATTAAAGCCAGTGTTGTCACTTTTAGAACTCTTTTTGGAGGGCTGGGGTTTCACTCTGAATTGGAAATGGTCATGCATAAATAGGCAGTACTCTGCCGACTTAATAATTGGAGATATCGGACAAGTTAATGTTTTTGCTGACCACTAATTTGCCCTCTACATCTTTGAGGCCAAAATGAATGCTTGGATCTTCATTTGCCCAGTTGACCGAAATAAACCCATAGTTCACTTCGGTCGTGGCTTCAGACACCCGATTCTTGTTTGGACTCACTTGCTTCCATTCCTCCGTAAGACCTGAACTGGTGACATCCCACAAAGGATAATCAAGTCCTGCCTCTAGTCTGGATATTTCACCCCAGTGTGTATCACCACTAATTAGCATTACGCCATTTACGCGGTGCTTTTTGATTAAATCGAGTAGTCTCTGTTTATCGTCGAAGTTGCCCCAGGCTTCCCAACCTGTGAAGTCTGACAATACCTGCAGACTAGACGCGATAATCTTAAGGGCCTCGGGTTTTTGCAGCTCAGCTGCAAGCCATTCCCATTGTTGTTCACCCATCATAGAGCCTACCGATTTTGAATAGGGGCCCATGTTTTTAGGTCTGCGGTCAGTAAAAAAATCAAGTTTTCCTACACTGGTCAAATCGTCTCGTTGGTATCGTAAGTCTGGCAAAATGATTCTGATTTGATGTGTGCCTTGCCCCACTACATAACTGCCATATAATCCATCTTCGCGTGTTCTACGAGGGCTATCTGTAGGGACTTTCCAAAAGTCTAACAAAAGCTCTTTTGATGCTTCCTTTTGAGGATAGTCTTTACCGCCGTCGTTTTCGCCGTAGTCGTGATCATCCCAAATTGCATAGGTCGGTGTCGTTTCCCTGAGCTCTTTTACCAGTGAGTTGGCGCCTAATTTTTTGTATTTTTGTGCAAGCACCTCCATGTCTTCAGTGTCGCCATATATGTTATCGCCTAGAAAAACAAAGGCATCTTTGGGCTCGGACAAGATGGCGTTAAAAATTGGCATGGCTTTGTCTTGATGGGAACATGAACCAAACAGAATGTTGGTTGTTTCACCTGTTTCAGCTTCGCTTACTTCAGCCACAAACAAGCTCACGGCCACTACCGGTACCAATAGCCAACTTTTATCCATGCATAATTCCTTTAGAGATTTACCTGCTTTTGGTTTGCAGCAGCCCTAGTGCAAAGCAATGACACACCTGAGCATGGACATATCTTAGCCACAAAGATACTCTGGCGGCTGACATACCAATGCCTTAACGCGCACTTATCGTTAAGCGCTCTAGAACTCTGCTGAAATCATGTACTCAATACTTAGTGTTGCCACTATCACCACTCTACTGACTGCATTGTTTGTCAGCGTGAAATGGAGACATCGAGTTTGCGAAGGCGTTATGCCTACGTCCCTGCTTACCTTCTGCGCGATCCTTTTCACTTCTGGGCTGGATGTAGGACTCATCATGTTCCCGCTAGTTGAATTTCCTGTCTACGCCGAAGAAGCGCAATACAGTTTTGCTAATCCTCTGGCCATTGAGTTTGGTTTCTGGGGGTTCTTGGTTTGGGGATTTTATTTTTTAACCACCTTCTACTTCTGCGCTATTGAACCCAAGGTAAAGCTGTTTGAAATTAAGCCAGTTAGGTTTGTTAACAGTGCAGTTATTATCGCGACATGTGCTTTTACGGGGTTTCTATTTTTAGATTCTCTACCGAACTACATCGAAGGTATTAGCGCAGCACCAAAGTACGCTTTGGTGGGTTTAATCGTTTTCTTTGCCACTTACTCAAGCTCACATATACGCTATGTGAAATTCCTAAGCATCGCATCAGTGGTGCTATTTCTTTTGTTGGGGATTGCTCTTACGTTAGATTCCGGCGCATCACTTATAAGTTATTCGCAAACAGCTGCTGGTATTGGTGAATACTTTACAAACATTCAGCATTTCTTCACACCTGTTAGCGATTATCACGGCTGGTACTTATTCTGGTGGTTCTCTTGGAGCATTATGATTGGGCAGTTTGTCGCTCGATTTGTACCGCGCATGCCCACATGGCAATTGCTGTTGGCGTTACTTGTGGTTCCTTCTATAGCACTCGGGCTTTGGTTTACTAGCTTGTATTACTACTTCGTCAATGACCTCGCCATACGCGCCACGTTGACCATAGCAATGGTTGGGGTAGGTATAATATTTGTCGTGAATTCTTTGGACTCTTTAATACGCCTTTATTCCGACAACCTTGGTTTGAGTGTGGCGCGGTTTGGTATCCGCAAATACC
>JBLHQQ010000164.1:0-6596 GCA_047625245.1 Candidatus Azotimanducaceae bacterium | reverse complement strand
CTCACAATCGAGGAAACGATAACTTCAGGCCGATTAATGCGCGTTAATCACTGTGGCGAAGTTTGTGCCCAGGCCCTTTATCACGGCCAAGCAATGACCGCCAAAAGTGGACGTGTGGCAAATGCCATGCATGAGGCTGCGGCAGAAGAAACTGATCACCTGGCATGGTGCGAAAGTAGACTTAAAGAACTTGATACACCCGTTAGTCGGTTGAATCCTTTTTGGTATGCAAGCTCCTACTGTATCGGCGCACTTACTGGTTTGTTAGGTGACAAGGTGAATTTGGGATTTGTCGCAGCAACAGAAGAACAGGTCTGTAAGCATTTAGATGAGCATCTGGACAAGCTGCCTGTTGGTGACGACCGTTCTCGCGAAGTATTGACCGTGATGCGCGAGGATGAAAGACGACATGAGGAAACAGCACTGAAGAAAGGTGGCGCCAGATTTCCAGCGCCAGTCAAAGCAGTCATGACGGTGATCTCGAAAACTATGACCAGATCCAGCTATTGGGTCTAGCTACTAGCTGCAGGTTATTGCTCGATTTCCGCTATCGGCGGATGATAGATAATCTGGACTTTTACCCCAGAGGGTTCCTTGCAATAAAAGCTTTTTGCGCCATCCCTATGGGTTCGCGGCTCTGTCAACATCATTACTCCTTCCGCCGCTAAGTACTCATACCATTCTGTGACTTTCGCAATCTCATTGATGAAAAACCCAACGTGATCTAGCTTGCCTGTCTCGAGGGGTTCATCGACACGATGCAGAGCCAAATTATCATTGCTCGAAGTCAAATAAACATTATCAGGGTCCGGTCGCCACTCGACAGCCATCCCCATGAGCTCTACAAAGAAGTGCTCCGAAGCCTCGAGATCATGCACGAACAATGCAACATGCCTGAGTCCGCTGGTTGCTCCGGGCCGTTTCATGCTGAGTGAATCTCGTAATCGTGCGAGATTTCCACACCTGCGCGTCCTAACATGATGGACGCTGAGCAATACTTTTCTGCAGACAGATCAATCGCACGCTTTACCTGGGATTCTTTTAGATTGTTTCCAGTCACGACAAAGTGGAAGTGGATTTTGGTAAATACACTTGGTACTTCATCCGCTCTTTCCGCCTCAATTTCTGCCACGCAGTCCGAAATATTCTGCCTCGCCTTTTGCAAGATTGATACGACATCAAAACTCGTACAGCCAGCCACACCAAGAAGCACCAATTCCATTGGTCGAATGCCAATATTGCGACCACCGGCAGAAGCGGGACCGTCAATGACAACAGTATGGCCGCTCTCTGATTCGGCAAGAAACGTCACGTTGTCTATCCACTTTACTGAAGCTTTCACATCACAACCTGCAGAAATTTAAGACCCTATGGTAGCAGATGGCGTTTCTCATGCAGAAGACATCTTCGGCGATTATGGATCAAAACTTTACCGTTTAGTATCTTCTGAAGGGTCTATATCGGAACCGTGGTTGTGTTGGCCGCTCCGCAGACGTAATCTATCCCATTAAAATTTCAACCGATCCGGTCTCACATGGTTAGTCTGAGTATAAATAGACCGAAATTTGGCAACATGGATGAGTTCCTGTCTGTGGCACACAAGCGCAAGTACCCTCGCGGCGCTACGATTATCTTTGCCGGTGAACAAAGCGACTCGCTGTACTACATTACCAAAGGTTCAGTCACCGTTTCCGTTGAAGATGAAAACGGTCGGGAAATTATCGTCGCATACCTCAATACCGATGATTTCTTCGGTGAAATGGGCATGTTTGGCGACGGCACGCGCACCGCCGGGGTAAAGGCCAAGACCGAGTGCGAAGTGGCAGAACTGAGCTACGCCAAATTTGTCGAGGTCAGCCAACGTGACGCTGGATTGATGTTTAACGTCGCCAGCCAACTCGCCAACCGATTAACAAAAACCACGCAAAAAGTAAGCGATCTGGCATTTCTCGATGTTACCGGCCGAGTAGCGCGACAATTACTCGATTTGTGTAATGAACCCGACGCCATGACACATCCTGATGGCATGCAAATCAAAATTACCCGGCAAGAAATTGGCCGCCTTGTCGGCTGCTCAAGAGAAATGGTTGGCAGAGTTCTGAAGACTCTGGAAGATCAGGGTCTAGTGTCGGTTAAGGGTAAAACCATGGTTGTTTTCGGCACTCGCTAGCCCGAAAAAGCGAGTCTGCAAACCTATCCAACTTTCTTCTCGTAAAGCTTTTAGAGTTATCTTGTCTTAAAGAATAACTCCCTTAGTTTCTGCCCGGGATCCATGTGGCGCATAAAAGCTTCCCCTACCAGAAACCCAAAAACTCCCTCATCCATCATAAGTTGAACATCTTTGGTGGTACGGATACCACTTTCAGTGATGAGCAGGGTGTCTGGCGCGACTCTAGATTTGAGTTCGAGGGTCGTGGCCAAGGAAACATCAAAGGTCTTCAGATTGCGATTGTTGATTCCTAAAATGTCTGGATCTATTAGCAATGCCCTCGCCATTTCTAAACCATCATGGACTTCAACAAGAACGTTCATACCAAGCGAAACTGCAAGATCATGAAATTGTCGCAGTTCCTCATCACTCAGAATGCTCACAATCAACAGTACGCAGTCGGCACCGATGCTTCTGGATTCAAATATTTGATAGGGATCAATAATAAAATCCTTTCGCAACACCGGAAGTTCAACTGCCAACTTCGCCTCTTTCAAATAGTTATCCGATCCTTGAAAGAATTGTTCATCCGTCAGCACTGACAAGCAAGCAGCGCCTGCCAACTCGTACTGTACTGCGATCTCAGCGGCAACAAATAGCTCACGGATTACCCCCTGGGAGGGAGATGCCTTTTTTATCTCCGCGATTACTGCAGGTTCCCGCCGGCCTATTCGGCCTTGCAGTTGCCCCTTGAAGTCACGAGCTGCGGGCATCTCTTTCGCCAGCTGTTCGATGGCGGCATCAGGCACCTGAAGCTTACGATCAGCGACTTCTATTTGTTTCTGGGCAACGATCTTATCGAGAATATTGGCAGTCACTCGGCAGCCTTCATCTGTCGAGTAAAATCGACGAATTCACTCAATTTCTCCCGTGCGAGGCCCGACCCAATCGCGTCCTGAGCCATCTCCACGCCGGCTTTTAAGCTGACGCAAAGGCCCGAAACATAGATTGCAGCGCCTGCATTCAAGCTAACGATATCCATCGCAGCTTCATTTTTTCCACTTAGTGCGGCATTAACCAAAACCAGGGACTCATTTGCATCCAATGCCACGAGTTCGTCCAGAGGCTGAATGTGTAGCCCAAAATCACTGGGCTCAATTTGATATTCACTAATTTCCCCGGCCTTCAATTCCGCAACGTGTGTTGGTGCCGCAATGCTGATTTCATCCAGACCATCAGTCGAATGCACAACTAAAACGTGCTCGCTTCCCAGTGAGCTCAGCACTTCCGCCATTGGTTTAACCCATTCTTTAGCATAAACCCCCATCACCTGACGGCGAGCCCCCGCTGGATTCGTCAAAGGTCCGAGAAGATTGAAAATCGTTCGAACCGTCATCTCCTTTCGCGGACCGATAGCATGCTTCATTGCACTGTGATGATTCAGCGCAAACAAGAACCCAACCCCAATCGTATCAACGCATCTTCCAACCTGTTCAGCGTTGAGCATGATCTCCGCACCCGCTGCTTCAAGAACATCTGCACTGCCGCTCTTACTCGACGCTGCTCGATTGCCATGTTTAGCAATGACTACACCGGCGGCAGCCGCAACCATGGCGCTGGCTGTCGAAACATTAAATTTATTGCTGCCACTGCCACCCGTACCACAGGTATCAACAACATTGCCTCGATTCACTTGCACCGGCGTGGCTAGCTCGCGCATCACCTTTGCCGCGGCTACAATCTCATCAACAGTCTCGCCTTTGAGCTTAAGTCCAACCAGAAACCCGCCAATTTGCGCGTCTGTTGCGGCACCCGTCATGATCAGGCCCATGACGTCCAACATCTCGGCTTGGGTTAGATCCTTTCCAGCAATAACCTGGGCAATTGCAGCAGGCATATTCATGCGCATTCCTTTTGTTCGAGAAAATTGCGGAGCAGCAAATGTCCATGTTCCGTTAAGATTGACTCGGGGTGAAACTGAACGCCTTCGACCCTCGTCTCCAGATGGCGAATCCCCATAATTTCATCCACAACCCCATCCAACTCCGTCCATGCAGTAATCTCAAAACACTTTGGCAAGCTGCCTTTTTCAACAACTAATGAGTGATATCGGGTAGCTAAAAAAGGATTTTTGAGACCTGAAAACACCCCTTCACCTGTATGCCATATTGGCGATGTCTTGCCATGCATCACCTGCCGAGCCCGAACGATCTTCGCTCCAAAAACTTGACCCAGACTCTGGTGACCCAGACAAACGCCGAGCATTGGAATCTTTCCAGCGAACCGAGCAACAACTTCCATCGAGATACCCGCTTGATCTGGCGCACAAGGTCCTGGAGAAATGACGATTGCCTCTGGGACAAGACCCGCAATCTCCTCTACAGTAATTTCATCATTACGATAAACCTTAACCTCCGCTCCGAGCTCTCCTAGGTATTGCACAATGTTGTAGGTGAATGAATCGTAGTTATCAATCATCAAAATCATGTTTAGCTCCTAGCGCCCTACGACGGGTTGTACTTCAGCAGAATTAGCCCGACGTTGGTTGCTTCGCGCGACACCCGTGTCAGATACCAGCAGGCCATTCTCCGCCATCGCAGCCGCCTGCATAATGGAACGCGCTTTATTGATCGTCTCCTTCCATTCCAGGCGAGGGATTGAGTCAGCAACCACTCCGGCGCCTGCTTGCACATATAATGTGTCGTCTTTGACAATTGCGGTTCGAATGGCGATTGCAGTATCCATATTGCCATTCCAGGAGAGGTATCCCACAGCACCACCGAAAATTCCCCGTTTTTCGGGTTCAAGTTCATCTATGATTTCGAGCGCTCGAACCTTCGGAGCACCACTTAAGGTCCCAACCGGTAACGTCGCCCGCAGCACATCCATGGCTTTCACTTCATGTCGCACCTGACCGTTCACGTTAGATGCAATATGCATGACGTGAGCGTATCGCTCCACGGTCATCATCTCGCTCACCTCCACGGTGCCGATTTCGCACACCTTGCCAATGTCATTTCGACCCAGGTCGATCAACATCAAATGCTCGGCAATTTCCTTGGGGTCTTTGAGAAGTTCCACCTCAAGAGCTTTATCTTCAGTTTCGTCAATACCGCGTCGTCGCGTTCCAGCCAGAGGTCGAACCGTGACCTCCCCGTCATCCAAACGTGCCAGTATCTCCGGTGAAGAACTGACGATATGGAAATCCCTTAGATTCATGTAGTACATATAGGGAGATGGATTTATTGAGCGCAGGGCGCGATAAAGATCGAGCGGTGTTGCTTCAAACTTGACCACCATCCGCTGGGAAAGCACTACCTGCATGACATCACCGGCAACGATATATTCCTTGATCTTATCAACTGAGGATTTGAAGTTCTCCTCGCCATAGGTAGAAACGAAATCCTCTTCATGCAGCGTCGGGCCCTGAGGAGATTCAAAAAATGACGGTGTGACTGGCTGACGTAAACTTTCGCGCATTGCATCTAGACGACTAAATGCATTGTCCAATGCCTGCGACTCCTCAGGATTGGCGTGGGTAATCAGATGGATCAAACCCTTTACGTTGTCGAACACCAGCACATCATTTGAGACCATAAGCAGAATATCTGGCGCTCCTATCGTGTCCTTCGGCATGCTGTACCTCAGTTTTTTCTCCACATACCGAACTGTGTCATAGCCAAAATACCCTACGAGACCACCGGTATAGATGGGTAGGTCTGGAATTGATGGGTAGCGATAACGAGCCTGAAAGGCCTCTATATAGGCTAAAGGATCTTCGACCTCAAACTGTTCAATCACGACGCCTTTCGACTCGACTGAAATCTGTTCGCCGACCACTCGAATGATGGTTTCTGCCGGCAGCCCCACCATTGAGTACCGAGACCACTTCTCCCCTCCCTGCCCAGCAGATTCGAGCAGGTAACTAAAGTCGCCCGCGGCAGCTTTAATATAGCTAGACAACGGCGTGTCCAGGTCAGCAAGCACGCTTTGGGTAATTGGAATGTGGTTGTATCCCTGTTCAGCCAGGGCAGAAAATTGTTCGGGTGTCATCAGATTCTCCTGAAGTGTATCGAGTGATCCGCTCTATTTCAGAGCAAGGGAGATCACCTTCGCCAAGAGAGATGGGCGTGTTTAAACCAATATGAAATATGAGTGAGGTTCATTCTAAGAACTGTTTCCGATGGTCGTGAGACCCGATGGTCGTGAGAATAATGCAGTGCGTCCCGCTTATCAAGCGCCAGAAGCTGAGAGAATATTCGTCTTCATCTCGGCGATTGTTCTGGCATAGTCATCGGATCCAAAAATCGCAGAACCTGAGACAAAAGTGTCTGCGCCTGCCGCAGCAATGTCTGCAATATTATCAATTTTTACACCACCATCGATTTCCAGACGAATCTCACGACCGCTTTCATCGATACGCCGTCGGACTTCTTTCAATTTGTCC
>JBLHQQ010000163.1:0-6602 GCA_047625245.1 Candidatus Azotimanducaceae bacterium | reverse complement strand
ACTCGTTCGATTGAATCGAGCTTGTTCTTGGCGCGACGCTCTACAAAGTTGCTTACCGGCACGGAACCCGAAGGTGTTGTAACGCGAAGCTGATCAAGGGAATCCATATTCCGCTCGGCGAGTGGATAGCGGAGCCGGATTTCAACCTCTTCCTCGGCGTCATCCGGTCTGTATTCGCCTAGATATAAACCGTTGGTCACCAACTGTACTGCCCCGCCTACTTCGTTAACATTGACGTTAAACAATGCAGCTTTTGATCTATCTACGGCGAGTTCCCACTCTATGCCAGGCAACACACGGGTGTCCTCGACGTCTCGCAGATCATCCATTTGATCCAGATGGGCGCGTATGGCCTCGATGGTAGGTTCTAGATCTTGGCGGAATTTGGACGATACTTGTATCTGGATGTCTTTGCCCGTGGGAGGGCCATACTCCTGTTCGACGATTTCGTATTGTATGCCCGCAATTGGGGCGAGTTTTTCGCGAGCCAATTCGAGTACGTCGTATCCGGTAGTTCCCGCCGCGCGAACGTGCTCCATGTTCAAAAATATTGAGCCGATCTGATCAGCGGGTGAGCCGCCGCCAAAGAAGCTGACCTGCTGCCCACGGCTCGTGGTAGTAAAGTAGGAGTCCACGCCATTCATCGGCATCAGAGCCGCTTCTGAGCTTGTGACGAGGTCCTGAAGTTCTAATTTTGAGTAGTTGCCACGGGCACTGATACTGACGCGGCCAAACGTCGGGTCGGTTGAGGTGAAGTAAATGTAACCGGCACCAAAGCTACCGTAGACTTTAAAAATCAGAAATAGAAAGCTAAAGGTCAAGGTCAGGATTATGACCGGATAATTCAACAACCAGCGTAGAAACCGAGCATACATGCCAGTAATGCCCTTGAGTTCAAGTGCGTCACCATGCTCAAGCACTCTCAATTGTTCAATGGACTCTACATCTGTGCTACCAGCCTTGCCGAACAGTCCGCCGAGCGTGGGACCAAAAAATAATGCGTAGAGGAGGGAGCCAAACAACACAGCGAACACGGTGATGGGCAAATACTGCATAAATTGGCCTGATGTACCCGGCCAGAAAAAGAGAGGCAGAAATGCGGCGAGGGTGGTGGCGGTTGAAGCTAATACCGGCCAGAACATACGTTTCGCCGCCGCAATGTAGGCAAGCTCTTTACTCATGCCTTCGGACATTTTTCTATCAGCGTACTCAACGACAACGATGGCACCGTCGATCAGCATACCAAGCCCCAGTAGCATGCCGAACATCACCATAAAGTTAAATGACAATCCCAGCGCATAGATGACAGTGATCGCAAACAAGAATGAAGTGGGCACTGCTAACCCAACAAGCAAGCCGGATCGCCAGCCAAGTGCGGCCACCACCAGTATCATCACAAGTGCCATTGCAGTGACAATATTTCCCTGCAGCTCTGTGACCTGTTGCTTGGCAAATGGTGACTGATCCTGGCTAAAAATCACTGATATTTCGGCAGGGTAATCTTTGGTAACTTCAGCGGTGAGTTGACGAACCTCCTCGTTAAGGTCGATGACATTCTCGCCGGGGCGTCGTAACACTTCGACCGTGATCGAGGGCAAACCATTAATTGCGGTGAAAGCTTGCCGATCCTTAAAGGTACGTCGAATCGAGGCAACCTTGTCCAGAGTGACCACGGTTTCACCGGACGACTTGATCGGTAAGCCATAGATATCTTCGCGGTTTTCGATTAACCCCGGCACCTTGATTGAGAATCGACCCTGGCCGGTGTCCATCGCGCCTGCAGCGATTAGTGAGTTGTTGTTGCGGATGGTGGTGAACAAATCCTGCTGCGAAATCTTGTAGTGCTCCAATTTTGCAGGGTCGATTGTCGCCTCAAGCAATTCTTCACGATGCCCTGAGAGTCGTGCTTCGGTGATTGCAGGAATGGACTCCAATGCATATTTCAGTTCAACGGCTTTTTGATATAACACGCGCTCTGATACCGTTTCGCTCGCGAGGCTCACAGCGATGACCGGAAAGTCAGAAATTGTGATCGCTTTGATAATAGGTTCTTCCGATGTAGACGGTAGCTGCGCTCGAGATCGGTCTACTGCTGCTCGCACTTCAGAGATAGCAATGTCGGGATCGAAGTTGATATCAAACTGAAGGGCAATCGTTGCCACGCCTTCTCTTGCGTACGAGTTAACCTCTTCGATGCCTTCAAGTGAACGCACTTCTGCTTCGACAGGTCTGACTATCAGCCGATCAGCATCTTCGGGGGATATACCAATGTGAGGAATGGTGACGAGCACCACCGGAATTGTAATATCCGGGTCTGCTTCAACCGTAATAGTGGCCCTGGCAAAAACACCGGCGAACACTAGCATTGCCAACACACTCATAGTGGTGCGAGGGTGTTTGATGACGGTTTCAATAATGGCGTACATGGCTATCCTCCTCGGGCCTTACCTTCAAGAGGCGCGTCAAGAGAGACGCCACCAGGTACTGCTATCACCTTCTGCCCGGCAAACACCAGTTCCTGTCCAACAGTAATTAGTTCTGCCTTGGGCGGTAGCCCTGTTAACCAGACCCCAGTCGCGGTATCACTAACAATCTGCACTTCAACAAATTGCACAATATCTTCATCGTCGACGATTTTGGCGCCAATTGCGCCCGTGTCGCTCAGGGAAAGCGAAGCAGGCGAGACATTGTGTGCCATCACCGTTCCTTGGTTTAGAATAATCTCTGCAGAGAGGCCATCTCTAATGACGTAGTCGGCGTTCACTACCTCGACTTCGATGCGATAAGTACGAGTGATCGGGTTAGCAGCATGGCTGACGAATGAAACAGTGCCATTAAGGGTGGTGCCATTGTCGATAGTGACCTCGGCTCGCCCCGCGAGAGTTAACTCGCCAAGTTCTTGTTGGGTGACATGGGCAACGATGAGCATGGGGCTGGGATCGAGCACTTCTGCACACACCTGACCCTGTTGTAGAAAATCACCGATGTTTACCGGGCGCTCTTGCACCACTCCGGCAAAGGGGGCGCTAATATTTCGATGGGCGAGATTAAGTTCTTGAAATTTGAGGTTGGCTTTTGCATTGATGAGGCTTACTTCAGCAGAGGCAATTCGAACCTCTCCCTGGAATCCCTGTTGGCTTAGCTTCGTCAACCCCTGGTGCTCGAGGCGCGCATGCCGGAGCTGCGACGTTGCTTCTTCAAGTTTGATTTGTCGGTCATCTAACGCCAACTTGCAAAGCAGGTCCCCTTCTTCAACCCTTAAACCTTTTTCGACTGGCAGGGCAACCACCCGGCCACTGGATTCTGCGCGCACTTTTACTGTTCGCTTTGCTTCTGTCTGGCCGCTAGCACGAATCTGAACGGTATAGGGTGCCGCCTCGCTGATACGTGTTTGCACACGTGTGATGGCGCCTAGCGCAGAATTTTCTGTTTCTGAGTTATCTGAAACTTCTGGGGCTTGTATTTGCCCGGAGATCAACCAGGTGATCAGAATGATCCCGGTGACGATTGAAAGAGTATAGGTGGATTTCAATGGTGTATTCCGTTACTGATAACAAATTATGAATGGGTGTGAGCACCCTAGAGAGCAGCAAATTATAGCCTACGCCGAGCCATCCTACGATCAGACAGCTGCGTTTTACCGCCCATCTACTGATCAACGCTCAGTGCAAGTTGGCAATTAGTTCAGCGTCAATCACCACCCAAGCCCCAGTCGGCTTCTTCACGAAGCCGCTCGAAGAAGCTGTCTTCATAAGCTTGCTCCGGAATTTCTCGGACCAATTTATCGAGTACATGTGCATCATTACCCAGCAAAACTCTCCAGCGTTCATCGCGTACACCTTGAATCATCATCGCCGCGGCCTCAGCAGCCGTTGTCGGTGCGTTGTCACGGAAGGCTTCGCCCTGGGTTTTTATCATTTCGCGAATTTGATCGTTGCTCGCCGCAGAAAGATCTATGCCTTGACGTCCTTCTACACGCTTTCGAATTAGATTGATTTCATCATCAGGCATATCCATCGGATCAGCATGACCCGAGATTTTGCCAGAGTTAATCGCTATAGATGTGCCAATGTGGCCCGGCATCACAACGGAGACCTTGACGTGGGGTGCGTTGACTCGCAGGTCGGTCACTAACGCCTCAGTAAATCCTTTCACGGCAAACTTTGCCGCACTATAAGCCGAATGGGTCGATCCTGGACCGAGCGTTGCCCAGAAGCCATTCACGCTGCTGGTGTTAATCATGTGGGCTTCATCTGCTGCTACAAGGTAGGGCATGAAAGCCCGGGCATTGTAGTAGACACCGTACCAACAAATATTGAAGGTGCGTTCCCATTCATCTCTATCGCCGTCAACAAAGCTTACGCCTGTGCCAATACCAGCATTGTTAAAAAGTAAGTTCACACTATCTCGACCATGCTGCTGCAGGGCGTCATCGCGAAAGCGGTTGACCTCATCTTCCTTAGAGACATCACATTTGTGGGCAGTAATACGAATGCCCTGTGGCGCTTCAGATTCACACAGTCGCAACGTCTCCGCCATGTTCTCGTCAATCACATCGCAAATTGCAACGTCACACCCTTCTGCAACCAGTTGCCTTGCCAACTCACGACCCATACCGGTTCCACCACCTGTGATAACAGCGAACTTTCCTGCAAAGTCTTTCATAAACTACCTTGTTTTGTTATTTGGCTTTCGAATTGGGCATAGTGCCGGTGAGGCGTGAATCATTTTTTGCGCGGTTATTTTTTGATAGTACCGTGCTACCTCAATTATTTGCGGAACTCTAAACCTTCGAAATTGCCTTCTTCGCGCCACTTGGCAAGGATGTCCCAAAACTGAATCGACCCACCGCTATAAAACGCGTTGTATTTTGCGATCGGGTTTGGCTTGCCTTCGTTATTGTAATAACCCGGTGTACAACCTTCGCCGCCAATTTGCATCGCAGGCCCAGTACCGCCAATAATTGTTTGCACCCAGTCTGTCTCTGCCTTCGATGAAGTTTCTATCGCCTTGATATCATTCTCAATTGCATGGCTCAGAATATAGGCCAAGTGTATCGCTACTTCATTTAGTAGATGAGGGTAGTTAGCGGAAAACCCGCCTTGTGCGGCGCTCATCAAGAAACAATTTGGGAAACCTCTAGATTGCATGCCGTGGAAGGTCTTCATTCCATCTGCCCATTTTTCTGAGAGCTTTTGACCGTTTTTCCCGACAATGTCATAGCCGGCACGGCGAGCGTAGTCTGTGCCAACTTCAAAGCCAGTACCGAAAATGATGCAGTCGACCTCATATTCTTTACCGCCAACCACGATGCCTTTCTCAGTGATCGCATCGACGCCTTGACCATCTGTATCAATCAATTCGACATTAGGGCGGTTGAAAGTCGGCAAATAGTCATCGTGAAAGCATGGCCTTTTACAGAACATCGCATAGTAGGGTTTGAGTTCCTCAGCGGTACTTGGGTCGCTAACGAGCTCTTCTGCCCGCGCGCGGATTTCGTTCATTTTTTCGAAATTTGCAAGTTCCATGATTTCGCTGAGCTCTCTGACAGTCTCGCCCTCAGGAGTGCCTTTGTTATACATGTTGATCATCTTACCGATTAGGTCAGTCCAGCCATCATTGACTAGATCTTCGGTTTGAGGGACTCCTGAAACGAGCGCGTTAAAATTATCCATTCGCGCTTTCTGCCAGCCCGGTTTCAGGTTCTCAGCCCATTTTGGGTCCGTTGGGGAGTTGCCTCTAATGTCGATACCAGAGGGTGTTCGTTGAAAAACGTAGAGCTGCTCTGCTGTTTCACCCACATGAGGTACGCACTGTACTGCTGTTGCACCAGTGCCAATGATCGCGACTCGCTTGTCACGTAATTTGTCTAGATCACCTTCGGGGGAGCCACCCGTATAGTCGTAGTCCCAGCGACTGGTGTGGAAAGTATGCCCCTTAAAAGTTTCTATGCCGGGGATGCCAGGTAATTTGGGTCGGTCGAGTGGACCATTTGCCATAGCAACAAATTTCGCACGAATTTTATCGCCCCTGTCGGTCGATACAGTCCAGCGAGCCGCAATGTCGTCCCATTCCATGCCGATAACCTGAGTTTGGAATAGCGCATTGTCGTAAAGATCGTAATGCTTACCGATATTGGAACTATGTTCTAATATTTCTGGCGCAAATGTATACTTTTCTTTGGGAACAAAATTCAGCTCTTCTAGCAACGGCAGATAGACATAAGATTCGATGTCGCATTGCGCGCCGGGGTATCGGTTCCAGTACCAGGTTCCACCGAAATCTCCGCCTTTTTCTACAATACGGATATCTTTCAAACCAGCCTCGCGCATTCTTGCGCCAGCTAGTAAGCCACCGAAGCCGCCACCAATGACGAGTACCTCTACTTCATCAGACAGCGCTTCGCGTTCAACTCGTTCTACATAAGGGTCATCAATATACTTTGAGAAGTCCCCCTTAACTTCGATGTACTGCTCGTTGCCGTCTTCTCGTAGTCTTTTGTCTATTTCTTCTCTGTATTTTATTCTCAGTGCAACGGGATCAAAGTCCAGGTCATCGTAATTTTGTTGTTCGCTCATTTTCGCTGTCCCATTTAATCAATC
>JBLHQQ010000162.1:0-6608 GCA_047625245.1 Candidatus Azotimanducaceae bacterium | reverse complement strand
ATCCAAAAATGGGATATTGGATACCTAGCTGATCACAGAGCGGGGTCCAGAGTTTTGCCATGATAGTGTCCGATTAGTCATTTCGGCCACTCTAATCTTTGCCCATGAACTGATCAATAGAGAAAGGCCTCGACATGCAAGCAACTGCTTACAAAAAACCTCTACTGAGTCAGAACCTAATCATGTTGTTGGGGGGCGCAGGTAATAGGTGCGCAACTAGGGAAATGTAATGGGTATTCAAGACATTTTGCCATTCGACAACTGAGCTAATAAATCTTAGCCACGAAAGCATATTAAGCGATCAATTTCCGTTAGCTTGTTGGCAATGAACTATGCTCACGAAAACGCCTTTCCTAGAAGACAATTTGGTAGACTTAATTTTCTAAAAGAAAAGTGAACTCCTATGAACCATCGTGTATCTGAAACTGTCGTGACAACCTATCAACAAATCCTACCCACGGTGCTGGGCTATCTTGAAAAAGGACGGGCGCACTATGAAGAGATTGGAGAGGACGTCAATGATGCTGTGAACCTGCGGCTGATTGACGACATGCAACCGCTGCATTTTCAAATGGTATCAGTGGTTCATCACTCCATGAACGCCTTAACCAGTGCTCAGACCGGAGATGCAGGGCCACCAGATTTTTCTCTAGCGTTGGACTATGCCAGCCTGACTGCACATGTCCAATCCGCTCTCGACGCCGTCAATGCAGCCGACCTGGATGCAATCGAAGCAAGGATAGATGAAGCCGTTACATTTCGCATGGGTCAAACAGAAATGCCATTTACGACAAGCAATTTTCTGTTGAGCTTTTCATTACCCAATTTTTATTTTCATGCCACAACGGGTTACGACCTGCTGAGAGCGAAGGGCGTGAAGCTCGGCAAAATGGACTTTCTTGGCAAGATGCGCATGGGCGTTTAGTCGCACTAGATGCGACCTTGCTGGCGCCACTTACGCCAGCAAGATCCATTTTGTCATCCATGTTAGGTATCAACCTCTGGCGAAGGCGTCCAGACCTCTACTAGCAGTAGTACAAAATTTACAAACGCTAACAGTAAAAACAATATCAAACTCAGAAAGTAAGCTGCGTAGGAAGTTTCAACAAAAATCTCAGAAGTATTTGCCACCTGAATCGAGATTGGTAGCCCTGATATGTCCATCGTGTTGATCGACGATCCCCAACGTAACCGCCAGCCCTAGGCCAGCGCCTTTCTCGGATTCCTCCAGACTAAAGAAAGGGCCGAAAATCCGATTCAGATCAGACTCGGGAATACCACTGCCCGTATCCACGGCAATGATCTGCAACTCTACGCTCCTGCCTAGAATGCTATTTGCCATCGGCACGCAATCTTGCAACCAAACTTTCACGTTGGCTACTGAGTGCCAATAACTTCTTAACCAAATCTGCGGCCGAGCCAGACGACTTTAGAATTTGGCTCTGTAGTTCAACAACATCTTTAGGCAATGCATCAGTATTCGATCGATCTAAGACCAGTTCAGCAAAGCCCTTGATGGCCTGCAGAGAATTATTGAAGTCATGGGCTACACCACCTGCGACAAGGCTAATAATTTCTTTCTTCCTTAAGATTTACACCTGTTTTTCTAACAATTCACCTCTGGCTTACTGATGGATAATTTCGCTAACATCAACGGTAAAACCAACAACGCCCTGGGCGAGACCATCCTTGCGCAATCGAAGCAGGCAAATAGATTCGGTATCTCATGAAGGGTTTTCCACTAGCTTCAAGCGCCAGATAATCTGCAAACATCTTTTTTATCGCAGCTTCCTGACTTTGCTCAACCACTGCATCCAGAGTTGGAAGCGCCATATACTCATCGACTGAATACCCTGCAAGGGCCTGTATTGAATCAGAAACATAAGTTATTTCTAATTCCATATTCAGGTACAAAGTATGACAGCCTTGTTACCCATCACCAGATTCAATTGCTTTTCAACTAAACGAGAATGTTTCCACTTCTATGATAATTGCCTAGATTCTTCAACTAACTCATCTTCCAGTCGGGTCAACGTTTCTTGGGTTTCTTTTAGAGCATTCGAAGTTCAAGTACTAGCTTTCGATCGGAATATGTTGCACTAACATCGGTCCGCTCATAACCCAAAAATTTCGAAACACCTGCAGCCTGCCCCTCAATCACTTTAAATAGCGCCTCGCAGGGTTTAAGTACCTCTGACATCTACTTTTTCCATTTGGGATATCATTAGGAAATTTTTGCCGCACCAGCAGAGACAAACATTTCTCTTAAGCTGCGTTTTAGGACTTTGCCGGTCGCATTTCTCGGCAGCGCCTCTATATAGGAAACGCTTTGCGGCACTTTAAACTTTGCCAAATTCTTTAAACAGTGGGCGATCACCTCACCCTCATCTAAAGACTCGCCTGGCTTAAGCACCAATACGGCTTTTCCAGTTTCTCCCCACCGTTCATCGGGAATGCCTATCACGCCAGCTTCGGCAACTTGAGGCAGTTGATACAAGACGTTCTCAACTTCTGCCGGGTAAACATTCTCGCCGCCTGAAATGTACATATCCTTCCAGCGATCCACGATATACAGAAAACCTTCATCGTCCTGCCTTGCGGCATCTCCCGTCATTAACCAATCATCGACGAAAGTCTTTTTGGTTGCTTCCGGATTGTTCCAATATCCGGGCGTTATATTCGGACCACGGATGAGTAGCTCCCCCACTTCTCCGGCAGGCAGTGTTTGACCGTTGTCTCCGACAATTTTTATTTCGGTGTGGAGCAATGCCTTGCCAGCGGATCCTAATTTTCTTAAAGCATCGTCGGCATCCAGACCCGTTCCGCCTGGGCTTGTTTCTGTCATACCCCAACCCTGAATAAGTGGTACACCTCGATCTAACCAACCTCTCAGTATGGCTTCTGCGCAAGGCGCGCCCCCTACACCGGCGGCTTCGATTCTGCTCAGGTCAATGTTCGCAAAGTTCGGATGCTGCATCATAAATTGATAAGGCGCCGGCACCGCGAAGAAATGGGTCACGCCTAATTCCGCATCTCCCAATATCTCCAGCGCTCGACCAGGATTGAATTCGCGCATCAATAAAACTTGCCCACCCGCGTGCAGGATCGGATTAGCGTAACAATTTAGACCACCGGTGTGAAAGAGCGGCAACACCACCAACTGAACTGTCTTGGTTGAGATACCGGAAGGTATACCCAGATTGATACAGTTATAAAAAGTCATACCGAAGGTAATCATCGCGCCCTTTGGATGCCCGGTCGTGCCAGATGTATACATGATCATGGACACGTCATCGTGGGTGCATTCTACCGGCACTAATTTACCCGCCTTTGCTATAAGTGCTTCAAAGGGGGAGCTGGCATTTTCCGGGCTGAGTTCCAGACCAAGATCGATATCGCAGGATGAAAGAAGTGAAGTTGCGATCTGCTCGAAACTGGCATCATAAAACAACACCGACGGGGTCGAATCCTTAAGTATGTACTCAAGTTCCGATTCTGTGAGCCGCCAATTGAGGGGTAAACAAATCGCGCCCGCCTTAGCGCAGGCAAATTGAATATCGAAGAATTCGGGGCAGTTCGGCATCAAGAGCGCAATTCGATCACCTTTCTTAATGCCGTTTGCTTGCAGCCCCGCTGCTAGTGCTTCGGCTCGATCATCTAGCGCTTTGTAGGTGACCGAGCGCTCAGTATCCAAATCGACAATCGCGACCTTGTTGGGTCGTACATCAGCCTGGTATGCCGTCCAATCGAAATGTTTAACTGCCATAGTTTGTTCTCACATTTGTTGTTTTTGTAATTCGCGATGTTTCTGTCTGTATCGTTTCCATCTTAACGCCAATAGCTGGAACTGACAGCGGATAACATTTACTGTTCATGCTCCTTATTTCTCAGGATAGATGCCCAGCGCCACCTTACCAATATAGTCCCGGGCTTCCGTTGGAGAATAGGGCTGCATAAACGGCCCAGCCCGAACATCACGATAAAGTCTAGACAACGGATGTTTATCCATAAAGCCCCCGCCTCCGACAATATCCATTGCTCGATTAACGATCTCAATCGCGTTTCGATTAACGACCCACTTCATGCTCTGGTGATCCTTTAATAGTTCGTGAGCTCGTTCGATAGGAATTTTCTTACCGTCAAACTCTTCCAAAAAATCATCCGCGATACTTCCCATTTGGCCCACCATGGCTCGAGCCGTTGCAAGCAAAATCTCTATCTCTGCAATCATGTGCTGAATGCCTGGCAGCTCTGCACTACGAGGTTTACCTTTTTTTTGAGTACCGGTTGCAGCAGCTAACGCCAGCTCATAGGCATGTTCGGCTATGCCGAGAAATACACCTAAAAGAGGCAGATTACCCAAATTTCTGTTCATCAACATACTGGTACTCCACTTTCCCCAGGGGCCGACTGGGTTCACCGAATGCACCGGTAACAAAACATTATCAAACTTGATTGACTGGCTGCCGGAACCCCGCATGCCCATTGCCTGCCAGTCATCTAACGGCACAACACCCTTAGTAGCAATGGGCATGATGGTGGAGCTGATCATGTCGTCGCCGTTTTCACCTTGCACCCTTAAATTCATCGCAATATGGGAGGCGATTGGCGACCCGGTGACAAAAATTTTTAGACCATTGATCAGCCAACCCCCAGCGACCTTGGTGGCCTCGGTAAAGGGATGCAAATTATCACTACCCGGCTCTGTTGCCGTCGCACAAATATGCATGTTGCCGGACTGAATCAGTTCGAACTGCTGTTCTAGCCCCTGAGTCATTTTTTCATTACCGGAGGCACGCCCCGCCCGCCAGGCTCCGGCTAAACCACGGCTTACGGCGAGATGCATATTCATTGCAATCGCGACAGACCCATCACCCCTGCCGAGTCTGGACATTCCAACCATCCAGTCATGAATAGAAGTTACGCCAAAGCCACCACAGGCCTCAGGAATAAAGGCACCGCTAACCCCCGCTGCTTGCAAGTCCTTAAAGCTGTCGCTGGCCACTTCGGCCGATTGATCCGATATGCCAGCCCTTTCTCGAAGCGCTTCGGTCTGACTCAGCGCTGCCTCTGAAAACTTTTTACCGGCCGGGGTTTTCGGTTGTAGCTCGTAACTCATTGGTATAGCACTCTAGCGTCCGGGAAATTGCTCTGATTTAAGTTAACAAAAATAACATGCAACCGGTCTCTCGGCATAGCTCCCGGCATAGCACAAGGAATGTTACAATCCGCGACTGTTGTAATCAGGCAAGAGGCCAGAAAAGATGAGTGAAACCGACGTGAATACAGAATCCAACGAGACGGATGGAATCCCCTCGGCCTACGACATCCCAATTGAAGATATTCAACCGGTAAATGCTCAGCTATTTAAAGAGCACAAATGGCTAGAGTATTTCGAGAGGCTCAGAGCCGAAGATCCCGTGCACTTCAACGAAGTTGAACAAGCCGGACGATTTTGGTCATTAACCAAGTATGCGGACATCAAAAAGGTCGATTCCGATTGGCGGAACTTCTCCTCTGCCCACGGCATTACCTTAGGCCTGCCAATCGACGCTGAGTTACCTGAAGGCGCGCTGGGCATCACCACTTTTATTGCTCAGGACCCGCCAGCCCACGACGTTCAACGTAAGACAGTGACTGGCGCAGTGGCCCCTCCTAACCTTGTGGAAATGGAGCCACTGATTCGTGAGCGGACCTGCAAGGTTTTGGATTCTCTGCCCGAGGGCGAGGCGTTCGACTGGGTCGACACCGTATCGATCGAATTAACAACCATGATGCTGGCGACGCTGTTTGACTTCCCTTTCGAGGACAGACGCAAACTCACCCACTGGTCTGATGTGACATTTGCGATCCCTCAGCCCGGTGGCATTATCGAATCCGAGGAAGAGAGACGTACTGAACTACTGGAATGCCTAGAGTATTTCACACGCCTCAGAGAAGACCGCCTGAAAAACCCTGGCACCGACCTAGTCTCCATGTTGGCCCATGGTGAAGACACAAAAGACCTATCACCTATGAACTATCTGGGCAATTTGCTTCTGTTGATTGTTGGCGGTAATGACACCACGCGAAATAGTATGACTGGTAGCGTCTATGCTCTAAATAAGTTCCCTGAGCAGTACGACAAACTCGTTGCCAATCCACAATTGATTCCCAAAATGGTCGCGGAACTTATTCGTTGGCAGACACCTCTTGCTTATATGCGAAGAACCGCTAATAACGATTGCGAAATCGGCGGCAAACAAATCAAAAAGAACGACCAGATTTTGATGTGGTATGCCTCAGGCAACCGGGACTCAGACGTCTTTGAAAATGCTGACGCGTTAGACATTGAACGTCCAAACGCAAGACAGCATTTGTCATTTGGGTTTGGTATCCACCGCTGTATGGGTAACCGTCTTGCGGAACTACAACTTCGAATCCTGTGGGAAGAAATTCTGCTCCGGTTTGAGAAAATTGAAATCCAAGCAGAACCCGACCGGACCTTTTCATCCTTCGTTAACGGCTACACTCATATGCCTGTAAAGGTCACTCGAAAAAAAGCCTAAAGCCGATTTCGAAAAGGTGTAGCCAATTCGATTTCGAAAAGGTGTAGCCAATTCGATTAG
>JBLHQQ010000161.1:0-6609 GCA_047625245.1 Candidatus Azotimanducaceae bacterium | reverse complement strand
TTGTCGAATTTAGTAAGAGGGATTTCAGAATGTCGGTGACCCAACAAGAGTTGGATGATTTCAGGCAGCAAGCATCCGCTTGGCTCGAAGACAACAATCCAGGCGACCCCGGTTTCCTTTTACCCGAGTCCTTCATGGAAGTCGGCACCGACCAACAGTTTGAGTATCTCCGCGATTGGCAGCAAAAAGTTTACCAGGCCGGTTATCTCGGCATGGCATGGCCCGAGGCTTACGGTGGAGGCGGCAAACCTCAAGTCTTTCAGGATATCGTCACCCAGGAGATGGCGCGTCAACGGGTGCCGTTTATGACCAATACGATCGGCCTTAACTGGGCCGGTCCATTGATCTTGCAACGCGGCACCGAGGCCGAGAAGCAGAAATACATCAAAGGCATATTGAGTGCCGAAGACATTTGGGCCCAGGGTTTTTCAGAACCGGACCATGGTTCCGATCTTGGCAATGCTCAGGTCAAAGCTGTTCGAGACGGTGATGATTACGTGATCAATGGTTCAAAAATTTGGACCAGCCTTGGCGCCTACGCCAAATATATGATTCTGCTGGCCAGAACTTCCACCGACGGTCCTAACAAGTATGCTGGGCTCAGCTTCTTTCTGGCGCCGATGAAGGTAGAGGGTATAACCCCCCAACCCATTAGAAAACTTACCAGCGAGTTTGGGTTCTGTCAGACCTACTTCGACAATGCCCGCATACCCGCAGATTGTTTGATGGGTGCTGAGGGAGAAGGCTGGCCCGTCGCGATGCAAACCTTAATGTTTGAACGAGGCAACGTCGGTGGCCAGGCTGGCGGGATAGCGATGATGGACGTCAACGTCAACGATGTTCTCGAACTCGCCCGTCGTTCAACCCGCAATGGCAAACCGGCATTAGAAGACCCATTGATTCAAGACGAGATGGTACAACTCTTGATTGAGGCCAAAAGCAATCAACTGATGGGCCAGCGCTCAAAAATTCCGGCCCTTGCGCCAGATTATCAAGGCGCAGTTGCCATGTCAGGAAAACTCCGAGGCACAGAACTGAAGCGTCGTTTCTGCCAATTTGCGATTAAGCTGCAGAGCGCAGATGGTGCTCGATTCGTCTCTAAGCAGGCAGTTGATGGCGGCAAATGGCAGCGACTTTATTTCAACTCCTTCTCTGCAACCATCGGCGGAGGCACGTCGCAAATTCAGGCCAACATCATCGGTGAACGGGTACTCGGATTACCGAAAAGCTAGGGTCAATCACTATGAGTATTATTGAGTTCTCTGAAGAACAGGCGATGTTGCTGGACTCCGCTCGTGAGTTTGCAAAGAGCGAATCCTCTATTGATTTGGTTCGAGCGAGGTTGGACGAAGACCGGGCAATTCCTACTTCTGTCTGGCGTTCTATAGCGGAACTTGGCTGGACCGGCATTGTGATTCCCGAAGCCCATGGTGGCCTCGGTCTTGGCTTTGGCCACCTTGTACCAATTGTTGAATCACTCGGTCGACAACTGATGGCGTCACCCCTGATATGGTCTTCTATTGCCGCCCACGCCATTACGCTGTCGAACAACGAAGTCCTTCAAGCCCAATGGCTACCGCCACTCGCCAATGGCGCGATTGGCGCCATGGCACTAATGGAGCAAGGCGGCAATTGGGATCTCAGTGCGCCAGGCTGCACCGCAACTGATGACGGCAACAATCTCACACTGTCGGGTAGCAAGGTTTTTGTTGAGGATGCCAGTATCGCTGATTTCTTATTGGTCTCTGCTTTGTTGGATGGCAAGCCCGGACTTATTTTGGTTGAAACTTCACAAATAAAACCTTCTCAAATAGAAAGAGAGGTTGTGATCGACGAAACCCGCCGCAGTTTCCGAATTGAATTCGACGGCATCCAAGTCCCTGTGTCGAATTTGCTCGGCGGTGTTGATTTCGAAGAGATCGAACTGGCGGCAATGCTGCTCCTGTCTGCAGAAATGGCCGGAGGACATGCCAGTGCCCTTGAGTTAATCGTTGAATACTTGAAGACAAGAAAACAATTCGACAAGTACATCGGTAGCTACCAGGCATTGAAGCATCCAACCGTCGAGATTCTGATCGGCTTGGAGGCGAGCCGATCTCACGTCTATCACGCTGCAAATATTTTCGATAAAGATGCAGGTGATTCACGACGCCTTGCAGTGCGCATGGCAAAAGCTGTCGCCAGCCAAGGAATGGCCTTTGCCGGGGATCGAGCAATCCAGTTCCACGGTGGATTCGGTTTTACCTACGAGTGCGATGCCCAGCTTTATCTTCGCCGCGCTCTGTGGTGCCAGCAGCAGTTCGGCGATGAGGTGCACCAGAGAACGAAGCTGGCGCCGTTGATTCTCTCAGCAGCAAGTTAAATAAAGGCCTAGCAATGGATAACGCCGTAACAAAGGCGCCTTACATGGACCAGGGCAACCTCAAAGCTGCGGTAGAAGTAGAAGCTCGATCAGGGGGCGAGTTTATTCTTCGCTGCCCTTATCCACCAGGCCCATTTCAGCGCAGCCTGGCTCATCTTTGGATCGAACGCGCGGCACAGTTCCCGCACAACACGCTCATCTCTGAAAGACAGTTTGAAGGTTGGCAGAAGCTGAGTTACAGCGATGCGGTTCAACGAGCAAAAAGTATCGCCCAATGGTTGATCGACAATAACGCCTCAATCGAACGCCCCCTTGCGATTCTGTCGAAGAGTTCAATCAAACACTTTATTGTCGCCTGGGGTGCGTTGCTGGCGAGGGTGCCGGTGGTACCCGTTAGCCTGTCTTACTCAATGGTGCCCGGCGCTTTTCCAAAGTTGGCGGCGGTCCTAAACACCGTTAAACCCGCCTTTATCTATTCAGAAGACTTCACCGAACAAAAAGCCGCCCTCTCGTCTATTGATTTTGACCTTTCGCGAGTCACATTGATTTCCGGCGCGGCTCGGGACGCCAACTTCGACAACATTGTTGCCTACCAGGCGTTAGAAGATACCGAACCCAGGGATGACGTAAGCCGGAGCATCGAGAAAATTAACCACCAGACTGTCACTCGATACATGTTCACCAGTGGTTCGACCGGAATGCCAAAAGGCGTGATTCATACCCACGGCATGGCCTGCGCAATGCTAGCTTCAGGTGCAGGCCTACGAGAAGGTGGCGGGGCAGCAGCAACGCCCCGGGTGCTTGACTGGATGCCCTGGAGCCATGTTGGTGCCGGTGTAATGCGTATCTCCAGCATGATCAATGCCGGCGGCTCAATATATTTAGATACCGGCAAACCCGTACCTGGAGAATTTGATAAGACCATTGAAAACATTCAGACCGTAAAGCCGACATCCTTCGCCGGAGCACCTCTAGGTTGGTCCATGTTAGTCGACGCCCTTGAATCCGACGACGAATTAGCGCGTTCGTTTTATCAGAATATTCGCGCCATGCAATCGGGTTCCGCTGCAATGCCAGTTTCTCTTGCGAGGCGCATTCAAACTCTCAATGTGAAATATACGGGGTTCCGATTTCCCTTTGGTACGTCTCTAGCCTCCACAGAAGTGCAGTGTGGCTTGAGCCGTTATTGGATTTGCGAAAACAGCGAAGTCACTGGGCTACCGGCCCCGGGGGTCGAAATCAAATTGATCCCCTTTGGCGATAAGTACGAACTGAGAGTTCGCTCAAAGGGCACAACTCCTGGGTACCTCGGAGAGCCTGAAAAGACTGCGTTGAGTTTCGATGACGAGGGCTACTTCAAAATGGGAGATGCCGTACGCTTCGCAGACCCCACCGACCCAGCAAAGGGATTGTGCTTCGCTGGACGGGTCGCAGAAGAATTCAAACTTATCACCGGCACCTGGGTCGCCGCCGGGACACTTCGTTCGGAAATCGTGGCGGCAGCTTCTCCCTATATTCGTGATGCTGTAGTTTGCGGGCTGAACCAGCCCTATGTGGCACTTTTGATCTGGCCAAATCTGATGGCCTGCACCAATCTGGCGGGCACCGATGAGCCAAGGGAAATTGTAAAATCAACGGCGGTTATCAACTCGATTAAGGCCGGTATTGATCAGCACAACGCTGAACACTCGGGTTCATCCAAACGCATCAACCGATTTATCCTGCTCGCAGAGCCACCAGACCCCGGCGCTTATGAAATTACCGACAAGGGCTATATTAATCAGAGCGCCGCTCAAAAACATCGAGCCGCAGAAGTTGACGACTTGTTCACGGACGAGCCTTCTTGTCAGGTCACTGTACTTTGAAAATATTTTTTAAACCCAACGCTAATAGAGAGCGCCTGGGAGAGAGTTGAGAGGACGCTACTAGACACCAAGTGGATTACCCATGCCCCTCGATGACTCAAGATCCTATCTGTTCGACATCATCATGCACTTTATTCACAGCTTTAGAATGCCGCTGTTTTTTGTTCTGGCGGGGTTCTTTACATCGCTACTCATTGGCAAACGATCTTTCAAAGGCACCTACATCAATCGAGCACAGCGGATTCTTGTACCCTCGCTGCTCGCCGTTGTGACAATACTGCCGCTGACGCGGCCGGCATGCCCACCGACCAGCCTAGCCTCGGTCACCTCTGGTTCCTCTACTATCCACTCTATTTTTATCTGTTAATACCCATCTGCTTTGTGGTCAGCCGATGGCCCGAAACACTCAATTTGGGCTGGGTCATCGCATCACCGCTATTCTGCGCTGCGCTGTATTTTAGAGGTGGCGTACTATTTGAAGGCTTTATATTTATTAAACCCCACCCACCTAGCCTCCTCTAATACGGCTCATTCTTTTTTCTCGGCTACTTATTTCATTCTCACCGGGACATTCTGCAGACGTTCCGCAACTATCCTGGTTAGTTTGCAATCGCTTCTGCATTGCTGTTTCCCACAGCGATGTACTTTACGCAGATGGATTTTACGACCGAGGCGACGCAAGAAGTTCAATGCCCTGTTGCCCTGGCAGAAGAAACTCTCAGAATCGAGCTAGGGGATATTCATAGATTTATAATAGTGGATTGATGATTTAGCGGTAACAAAGCTGAACTTATTCTGAAAACAAGTAAACTAGGCGACAGTTCATATTTCCCTGGCAGCCTCTATGTTGAATCTCGCTCGACTCGCAATTATATCTGCGGCGCTCATTTTGTTAAGTAGCTGTGGTATCAACAACATCCCGACCTATGACGAGCAGGTAAAAGCTGGCTGGTCCCAAGTCGAAAACCAATATCAACGCCGGGCAGACCTGATTCCCAACCTCGTTGAAACGGTCAAGGGATATGCTAAACAGGAAAAAGATACACTACTGGCAGTGACAGAGGCCCGCTCCAAGGTGTCCTCGATGCAAGTCGATTCGAATTTGATCAACGATCCAGAGAAACTGCAGCAATTCGAACAGGCGCAGCAAAAATTATCCGGCGCATTAAGCAGGCTCATGGTCGTGGTTGAGCGCTATCCCGATTTGAAATCGAATCAGAATTTTCTCGCCCTACAGTCTCAGCTTGAAGGCACCGAGAATCGAATCTCCGTATCTCGCCGTGACTATATTGCGGCCGTTCAACAATATAATGTAGAAATCCGTACATTCCCCGGCCGCCTCTGGCATTCATTTCTCTATAGTGAAATGAAGATACGAGAAACATTTGAAGCCACAACCGAGAACGCAGATCAGGCGCCTAAGGTTTCATTCTAATGAGATCATCTCTCAACCTTAAATCGCTCACTCTTAGATCACTAGCGCTAACGGCGGTGATCGTTTGCGTTAGCGTGACAACGTCTGTTTTTGCAGAGCCTAGCTTTCCTAAGCTAACTGGCAGAGTTGTAGACCAGGCAGATATGATCAGCTCTGGTTCCGAGGCTTCACTTAACGCGCTTAGCGAAGCTCATGAAAATGCGACGGGAAATCAGGTTGTCGTTGTAACGGTGCCGGACCTGCAAGGTTATGCCATTGAAGAGTTCGGCTATCTACTCGGTCGACACTGGGGTATTGGTCAATCCAAGAAGAATAACGGTGTTTTGCTGATCGCAAGCCAGGCAGAGCGCAAAATCCGAATCGAAGTCGGATATGGCCTTGAAGGCGAGTTAACGGATGCAGTTTCGAGCAACATCATCAACGGTCTGATCACACCGAGCTTTAAAAGTGCCCAGTTTGACGAAGGGTTTAGGCTCGGAACCCTATCGATTATCGAAGCCCTCGGCGGCGAATACAAAATGCGAACCACTTCTAGTAAAGGCAAGGGTGCTCCCAATAATTGGTTTTTCCTCATCTTCATGCTGGTGTTCTTTATTTTTCCGTCTTTATTCGGTCGATCTAGTATCTGGGCTCTGCTTGGTCTAAGTGCACTCTCCAGCGGAAGCCGTCGCGGTGGCGGGGGATTTGGCGGTGGCGGTGGTTTTGGCGGCGGTGGCGGTGGTTTTGGCGGCGGAGGCGGAAGCTTCGGCGGCGGCGGTGCGAGTGGAGGTTGGTAATGGCGCTTTTATCAGAAAATGAAGTTAAACAGGTTTCCAACGCGATCGACAAGATCGAGCAGGCAACCGATGCAGAATTGGTGACTGTGCTTGCAGAGCAAGCTGATGATTATCAATACATTCCGACACTATGGGCGGCATTACTTGCCATGGTTTCTCCTGGCGTTGTGC
>JBLHQQ010000160.1:0-6628 GCA_047625245.1 Candidatus Azotimanducaceae bacterium | reverse complement strand
TGTTTCGACAATGGAGGGAGGTTATGAGTTGAATGCGCTGGCCCGGTCGGCACGCATACACGTAGAACAACTCCTCATCAGCTAAGATATTGAGCGATATCCACTTCATCGATTTGGAAAGGCTCTAAAAAACGATCTGCGTAGTCTTTATAAACGCCGGAACTCAAAAACAACTGGAATAGCTCTGGATCTAAATGTTGATCCTTCACCATAAAACCCATGATTTTGATACTCTCACTCAGAGACTTCGGTTTCTTATAGGGCCTATCGGCTGCAGTGAGTGCTTCGAACACGTCTGCAATCGCCATAATTCTTGCCGGTATCGACATTTCGCCACCCATGATCTTTTTTGGGTAGCCGGTACCGTCCATTTTTTCATGGTGGCCACCGGCTATTTCAGGCACGCGCTCGAGATGTTTGGGGAAAGGTAGATTTTCAAGCATCACAATCGTTTGCACAATGTGATCGTTGATCTTAAATCTCTCCTCCGCCGTCAGCGTACCTCGGCTAATGGCAAGGTTATACACTTCCCCGAGATTATACTTGTGTTCAGGGACATCAACCTTGAATCCATATCGATTGTCAGTATCTGCAGATTGAACAACAACGTCATGCTCGACAATATGATCGGGCCTATCGGCAAGAAGGTGCTCAACAATAGGCAACTGCTGCGGCGGCGTTCGACCTTTGCGCTTGGCTTCATCAAAGGAAATACCGAGTCGATCATCCAATGTTCGAGTCCACTCGTAGGCGGCGATCCGCTGTAAGCGTTCATGTCGCGCTTCTTCCATAAATTCACCGCCGAGATTACATTCAGCTATAAAAGCGTAATCATCGTCTAAGCTTAAAAGTTCAGCATGTAACTGGATCTTCAACTCCTCACCATTTGTCGCACCATCTAGCAGCTTTTGTTGGTACGCAATAATGCGCTCTCGTTTGATGACCTCGAATCGGGTGCGTACTTCGTGAATCCGATCGGTAATGGTTTCGAGCTTGGTGGCTTTGTCCACCACGTACTCAGGCGTCGTGACCTTGCCGCAATCATGCAGCCAAGCACCAATATGCAATTCGTATAACTCTTCCTCGTTCAAGGAAAAACCGGCAAAAGGACCCTCTTTCGATTCACAAGCAGCTTCTGTCAGCATCTCCGTCAGTTCAGGCACCCGCTGGCAGTGGCCGCCCGTATAGGGGGACTTAGCATCAACCGCACTTGCCATTAGCTCGATAAATGAATCTAGCAGGTTCTTCTGAGACTCTATTAGATTCTGATTTTCTAAGGACACTGCTGCCTGGGACGCAAGGGCCTCAATCAACGGCTGAGTTTCAGAAGAGAAAGGGCAAACATTTTTATGGGCATCAATCGAGTTCAACAACTGCAGCACGCCAATAACCCGACCTGTGTGGTTTTTTAAGGGTACTGTCAAAAAGGAGCCTGACTTATAACCCATGAGTTCATCAAACTTTCTCGTGCCAGTGAGATCAAACTCTTTTGCGGCGTATGCGTCCTTAAGGTTGAGGGTCTCGCCTGTATTGGCAACATAGCTTACAAGGTTCTGTAAGTTGGGCTCACCGTCGGGCAAGAACATGCTCACGGACGGCATCGTTATCGCAACACCGGTGGTACCACCCTGAGCGATACCAAGAGAGTCGGTACGAACGATAGCGAACTCCAGAAGGTCTTCGGGATTGCGAATGTAAAGCGTCCCACCGTCTGCTACACCAATATCCTTTGCTTCAAGCAGAATGATTTCCATCAGCCGATCGATGTCTTTCTCCGCAGAAAGCGCAATGCCGATATCAATCAAACGTTTGAATGATGGTTGTTCAGATGACACTAACTTTTCCTTTTTATGCACTTTTAACCATGGTTGTTCTAGAAGGAGAATCCCAGCGATGGTTATATCGATTTGAAGGCCGGTCATCAAGTAGCCATGTCCTCTAATGCCCTGAGTCTTAAGCTAGTAAGACCACCCGCCATCGGCTAAGCTCGTTTCCTTTTGGCTGACACTTAACATGGCTGTTATACCATTCGTCTATCGATACGACTTTGAATATGCGGAACTCGAACAGATCACGCCACTTATCCGACGAGTGACCGCCCGTAACCCAAGTGGGTTTACGTTTCATGGCACCGGTACTTACGTCATTGGTAAGGGTAACGTTGCGGTCATAGACCCAGGTCCTCTGCTCGACGAACACGTTGAAGCATTAAAGCAGCTTCTCGAGGGCGAAACCGTCAGCCATATTCTCATTACCCATACACACTTTGATCATTCCCCAGCCGCTGCACCGCTTAAAGCCTATTGGCAATGTCCGACCTATGGCTATGGCCCCCACGGTGCTGGAAAAATTGAATCAGGCACACCGATTGAAGCGGGCGGCGACATGGATTTTGTTCCGGATGTTGTGATCCGAGATGGCGACGTAATTGAAGGACAGGGTTGGACCGTCGAGTGCGTCTATACCCCCGGTCACACCTCGAATCACATGTGTTTCGCTCTGAAGGAAGAGAATGCCCTATTTACTGGCGACCATGTCATGGGATGGTCCACAAGCGTGATTGGCCCGCCGGACGGAGATATGACCCAGTATCTGCAGAGCCTTGAGAAGTTATTAGAGCGCCCCGAAGACATCTACTGGCCAACCCATGGAACCTGTATCAACGACGTCAAAACCTTCGTGCAGGCATTTATCGATCATCGATTAGCCAGAGAACAACAAATTCTCGCCTGTCTCAAAGATGGGGTGGGCCAAATCAACGATATGGTGCCGCTCATGTACCAGGAAACGGACAAGGCACTTTATCCCGCAGCAGCTCGATCTGTACTCGCCGCGATGGAACGACTCGTTTCGTCGCAACAGGTCAACTGTTCCGGCACGTCACCACAACTTGATTCAAAGTACTCTATCAGCACTCTCTGAGTGGATCAGTCTAACGCGATGATAACGAAGTAAAAGGCGAATTTTGTACTGTTGGAGTGTTAATCGCCTGAATAAAACCTGCAGCGTAGTCTTCTAACGCCACGTTGGCATCACGAGACTCGAGCTGGTCGCCGTCATAGTGGGAGTAGCCCCTCAGCGCCACCTGCTGGTGACGAGTCTGCCCAGCGACATCAATGTCACTTTCATCACTGATGTCTAAAATAAAAAAGTCTGCCACCAGGTTCTTGAGAGAGACTCTACCCTGATCAGCCAAGGTGATTTGAAGATGTTCAGTGTTCAGCAAATCTGCATCAAGCCGCGCGTGATCAATCAGTGATATTCGCATTTCTGGCACCGACACCTGAGAAATATGAATCCGCTCACTGCCGCTGAGCTTCACTAACAACTGGCCTGTCGTAATATTTAGACGTTGAAATATTTCGGCTTGAATCACAATGTGAGTTGGCTGGTCCGAGTGGATGCTAATCTTATTACCCTTCCGCTGGACTGTAACGGATTCATCAGACCGTATTCGAGCCACTGGACCATGATGAAGTCGAACCTCAACGGGGCCCGTGACGGTAATTTGATCCTCTGCTCCTAGCTCCATTCCCGTGCAATGAAGTCCGATTGTGCCCATCGTGACGATGATTGCGAACTTGATCGTCGTAAATGTCATTTTCTACCCCTAATCTATCACTAGAGGTAGAAATGCACAGGTCGTGCCATATCTATATCTTATTGTTTTAAAATGCTATTTCCGATTATAGGCAATGCCGGTGAGGGTTTTCACCACCACCATTTAGCAATTTTCACCAACTCTTCAACCTGCCTCAGTGATTCCGGCCCATAGACCATCAGCGCCCAGTTGACAAAATTGTTTGCCTATTTTGATTTGCCAATAACGCTCGGCTCCGTGCTCGTCTCGCCACTGCCAAAGGCGACGAGTGCGAAGATTGAGTCCATGCTCCAAGGTGTAACCAATCGCACCATGAACCTGATGGGCAATGTCACTGACGAGAGTGACGGCTTCCCCACACCTGGCTTTACCGATAGCGATATCCAGTTCGGCGTGGCTTTCGAGTAGCGCATCTGCACATCGCTGACATGCTGCTGACTCTCCCGCAAGTACGGCTAACTGATGTTGAATTGCCTGAAATTTCGCCAGCGGCCGGCCAAACTGTTCTCTGTCAGTTACATATTGAACGGACATAAGCATCACACGGGAAATTGCACCAGCAATTAAATTGACTCGTGAAGCCGCACCCATCTGTCGCGCCAATGAGACCGCATTATTTAACGATACGAACGGTCCCTGCGGACTCCACTCGACTAGATCGACGCTGGCCGTAGATTCCCCAGCGATTGTGGATTGACGTTGCCAGGGAATATCTCGATTGGATACCAGCACAATGGCCTCTTCCTGAACCCATAACACCCACTCTGCTGTTTCGGTGAATCTGACCTTTTCAACCTTTCCTGACTCTACAATGGCTAATGTCATCATGCCCTTGGGTAAAGTCGTCTTTGCAGCAGCTAACAGGGATGCAGCAATCAAGTGCTCTGCAAGAGGGATTGGTGCAGCAGCCGCGCCAGCTTCACGAATCAACAAAAGCGCATCGGCAAAGCTCCCACCGGAACCGCCCGCCGTTTCGTCAACCCCGGCCAGGGTCAAGCCCGTTTGTTCGAGCGTGTTCCATAAAGCTGATGGGAACTCTCCAGCCTCTGCTGCATCGACGACGAGCTTGTCACACTGATCGGCGAATATTCGTTTCGCAGTCTCAACAATAAGTTGTTGTTCTTCATTCATGATCTAGTCTCCCTATCGTAAGCCAAGGCCGCGAGCAATCATGCCCCGCAGTATTTCACGGGTACCACCACGCAGAGTGAACGAGGGCGCATGTAGGATGCATTGATTGAGCGTATCAACAAATCTCGATGAGACCTCCCCCGGAGTTAACTGACGGATCATTTCTGGCACCATCCGTTCATAGCTATTGCCAAGATCCTTAATCAGTGCGGCCTCAACGGTTGGCATCTTTCCTGCCTGGAGCATGCCGGCAACCGACACCGACATACGCCGTAATGTGATCAAATGAGCGACCAGTCTGCCCACCAAAGCGGCTTGTTCGTCGGTCGGGTCCGTGCCTACCTCGCGAATAAATTCCACCAGTACTCGAAAAGCGGACAAGAATCGTTCGGGACCACTTCTCTCAAAACCGAGTTCGCTCATGACTTGCTCCCAACCATTACCGGGTTGGCCAACCACATGCTCATCGGAGATAAACACATCGTCGAAAAACACCTGGTTAAAATCTGTGTCTCCGGCCAAATTTTTGATACCTGTGATCGTGACGTTAGCATCTGCCAAATCAACAATGACCTGACTCATGCCGGCATGACGGTTTTCTGAGGCGGGTTCTGTGCGCACGAGCGCGATCATATAGTGGTTCATATGGGCACCCGAGGTCCAAATTTTGCTGCCATTTAACAACCAACCCCCTTCGGTCTTCTTAGCCATAGAGCGTATAGAGGCGAGGTCGGAGCCCGAGTCCGGCTCGCTCATACCGATCGAAAAATAGCACTCCCCTCGAGTAATCGCGGGCAGGTACTTTTGCCGTTGACTCTCGGTGCCAAATTTCAAAAATTGAGGTCCACTCTGACGATCAGCAATCCAGTGCGCACCCACCGGCGCTCCGGCAGCTAAAAGCTCCTCGGTCACCACATAACGTTCAAGAAAAGATCTTTCAGCGCCGCCATACTGTTTCGGCCAGGTCATCCCAATCCAGCCCTGCTGGCCCAATTTTCGACTTAAGTCAGCGGACTCTCCGGCATTAAAATCAGAATTTCTCAAGTAGTCGACCGGCAACTCCGCCTCAATAAAACGGCGAACCTCGAGACGTAGGGCTTCTGCCTCCGGCGGCAAAGAGACGGGTTCAAACTGAAACATACGAGACTCACTTAGAATAAATGCGGAATACCGTAGTGTCTTATTACGCCCAATGCAAATCAGCAGCGCAAACCATCAGTGCAAACTGAAAAATTAAAGAAGGAACTCGCCAGAAAGTACCTGCGTGGTGTGCTTATTTTAATCAGCGTATTCAGGTGATTGCCCTCGTGCCGCACATCTTCGTTAGGTATTAAACCTATGATTCGGGTCGTTGGCCTCGGCAACATTAGCCGAGATCAAGAGTCCATTGTCGGCGGCAAGGGCGCTAATCTTGGGGAGCTTATCCAACAAGGGTTGCCAGTCCCACCCGGTCTTGTTGTGACCGCCGAATCCTATCGAGAACATATCAAAGATTTGGATCTCACTCACCAGACCCCTGATCAAATCCGTTACATGATCATGAATCAACAGGTCGATTCAAACCTTGAAGCTGACCTGCAACAACACCACGGGCAGCTCAGCCAAAGCATCCCAAGAGAGTATGTATACGCTGTTCGGTCTTCAGCAACCGCTGAAGATTTAGCTGACGCAAGCTTAGCCGGGCAACACGACACATATTATTACGTCACCGCAGACCAAACCCCCAAAATGGTGAAAAAGTGTTGGGCATCTCTTTGGTCAGACTCTGCCTGCCGCTATCGTGAGTGTCAGGGAATCGCTCACCACACGGTCAATATGGCGATTGAGGGCGGTGCCTGCTTTGTTAAGACGCAAAGAGACCCTAAATTATATACAAGTAGGCACGCTCATTGACTG
>JBLHQQ010000159.1:0-6729 GCA_047625245.1 Candidatus Azotimanducaceae bacterium | reverse complement strand
CCTTCAAAGGTATTGAAGCGCCCGACTAACCAGCTAATACCAATGTGTTTAAACTTAAATTGAATACCGGCATGGGCGCCTCTAGTATCGATCACATAATCAGCCGCCTGGGCCTGAACGGATAAAACAAAAAAACCCAGCAGCATAATTTTAAACAATTTTTTCATGGTTATTTTTTTCTCCATTACTTACCCAACATTTTCAATAAGGTCCGGTCTTTATCAATCAAGTGATGCTTGATTGCAGCCAGGCCATGTACAGATGCTAATGACATCATAACCAGCGCCAGATACCAATGCACTTCTCCCGCGAGGTCCTCTTGATTATCAATATCGAGAGTGATGGCCGGAATTTCGAACCAGTCAAAGACTAGCAGTCCACGTCCGTCAGCTGTGGTAATTAAATAACCGGTCGTCGCGATGAGCAGTATCATGATGTAGAACATCCAGTGTACGCTCGAGGCGCTTACTCTCTCCCAGGCTGACAGGCTTGCCGCAAGTTTTGGCGGTGGGTTGATCATTCTTAAGCTAAAACGAATGATCATGACTACCAACACCAGCACACCTATGCTCCGATGGAGGTCTGGGCCTTTCTTGTACCAGGCGTGATAATAATCCAGATCAACCATCCAAATGCCAAAGGCAAACATGGCAAAAGCCGTGACCGCAACCAACCAGTGAAGGAAGATCATTCCCCAACCGTAACTTTGTTCAGTATTGAACAGGCGCTTCACTGGTTCCTCACCAGTTCGCCGCCAAAGGCCACCCTGCCAGCCCCTTCCGAAAGATAGATGATATGCACATTCTCTGCTCGGCGGGACAACGCTTCAGAGACGATCTGGGGGATCTCAGATACCTGACTGACAAGTGGCTCTTGCGCCGGTAGTTGCCGTTGCAACACCTCGACAAAGGTGGGTTGAGGGACAGAGCCTGATCCATTCTTGGCATACTGGCCACTCGGTAAGTACCGCACTTTGACCCAGGTCTGTCCTGTTGAGGTTTGCCAGTAACGGCCTAAATCGTCGGCGACTTGTTGAATAGCCTCTCGGGAGAACACCTTATCCCTCGACAACACAGCTTCTATCGAAACGATTCGCATAGCGACTAGACTCGGCTCATGAGCGATTTGCTGCAGCGAGCCGCTGCCGCTGCCGCCGCCTACTTTGAACATCTTCAAGAACCACCGAGGGCTGCAGGGTACGCGCTTCTGCCGTGATATAGCTGCTGATCACTGGCTGATTGGTTCGATAACTACGTCCTTCAGGGTCACGCACTAACATCGCAAGATCCACAAGGTACCGTCGTATCGAGACATGATCGAAGAGATCGGGATTGGTAAAACCCTGCATCCAGTCCATGATCCTCCCATTCAACTCAGCTTCAGAATATACGGCTTGGCTATCCAAGCTAGACGCCGCAAGCGCTTTATTAGCCGCAGGCGCTTTATTAGCCGCAGGCGCTTTTTGACTCAGGGCATTCGAGTCACGAAACTGCTTTGCAGGTCCATCCAGTCCAATCGCTAATTCATGTGGTACTGGACGGATCAGTTGCAGACGCCTTTCAGGACTTCCAGGATCTTTTTGGTACAAGAACATGATCTTGTTGAACAAATTGGTATCAAGGGGATTAGGCAGTCGAATATCGGTTAGCCCAGGACTCTGAGAGGATCGATCATCAACCTTTCGATCAAGCTGACTGAGCACAACAACAATACAGCCACTCGTTTGTGCAAAGGACTTCAACGCTTCTACTTGCTCCTGCAGCGTCGGAAGATGACGCTTTTCATCCAATACTTGCAGGTAGTCTATGACCACAAGTGCCCCTGTGATCGCCTCAGTTTTTAGACAATCAATGACGTGATCTGCGCAAATTTCATCAGAACTATCGACAACGACGGTTGACGAATGCAGGCCCTCTCCGTCCAAATGGTTGATGATGCGCTGTTTTGCATCGACACTTCGATCCACAAGAGTGAAGAAGAAGCTCTTCGGACGGCCGATTTTGACACACTCAGCAATCAATCCCGCGGTGAGGCGCGTTTTCCCAAGTCTCGGTCTGGCGCCGAGCAGCGCAATGTCGCCGACGTTAAGATAATCCAACAGCTCTGCAATATTTTTCGGCAGGAGATCATCCTGCTGAGACATCATGAGGGACCAGCTACTAAAACCTTGTTCACGGGCAACTTCGTTTTGTGCTTGAAACAAAGGGATCTGGCGCTCAGTCTTGAGACGCTTGGCCTGGCTACGTAACTTGTGGATTGGGGCAGATAATTTCATTTAACTTCTCCAGAATCGGCCGACAACATTCCCTTCTTCTGTTGAACCGAATGGATTCGGTTAAATGAAACAATAATGATTCTGTAGGTATAGCTTCTTTGTACTCAAGTACTTTCCCTTTGAAGGGGGGTAGCGTAAGACAACACTCGCCACCATGTTAGAAGTAGATCTCCAATCGATCAAGGAGTTTCTTTTTTCCAGTAGTCTTGCATCAACTGCCGGAACCAATCTGGCTGCTTCACTTCGCCTCTTGGCAGAAATTCGGACATCACAGGCTTAATATCAATCACCAGTGTGCCGTTGTTTACCTTCCACACCCAGCAGTCGGCATATGGTGCTACCAATACGGTTTGTACGATTTTTTCCACGTTGTGCAAAAATACCAACAGCTGGCTAATCCTGATTGTTACGTGGGTGTCGGGCGCCGGTCACGATCTTGTCTTTCGATACACGATCAAAAAGAAACAGCACTTCAACGTGGGAAAAAGCTTCTAATCCCGCCAGGGCATCTGCAATAAACTGATCGCTAAGCTCGATTCTGGAGTGCTCATCTCCCCAATAGTCGTCCTCAGCAACGTCTCTTTTTGCGATGACAGTCCCTACCGCTTCAATCTCAAACCGGCTCATTTAGTTTCCCCTCAGGTTTGCCGATGGCGGCTAACAATTCTATTTTGGAGATTGTCGAAATCTGAAAAACTTTGCGTGATGAATGCGCGCCGGAAACAAGAGAAATAGCAGTAGCGGGTAGATCTAACCTGACGCTGAGTAACTTTAACACCGCATTATTTGCTTTGCTTCGTTCTGGCTGTTCAGAAACTCTGACCTTTAGGCAGTCCCCTAACCAACAATACTGCTACGCGAGACACCCGGGGCCACTTTTACTTTTAGCTTCATGGCGCTATTTTTTCTCAGCAATTACAGCATAGATGTGCCAGTGGTTATCATCACCGTTAACCTTCTTGCCGTCCATTTCATGCTCTGTCCATTTCACGATGTTGAGCTGATCAAAATTTGATCGTAGCGATCGCTCATCAAAACTAGAAACAATTGGCCAATCGACTTCCCCTTGAACGGGACCAACAACCATCGAATCCCGGAACCCAAGAAAACTGCCTACAAAGACTCCACCAGGCAGTAACGCAGATACAATCTTATGCCACACTTCGACAAATTCTTCAGGGGGGCAGTAGAACAAACTGGCATCCGCCACAATCAGGTTGGCAGGACAGTACTCGAAGCTCGAAAAAGACGCCTCAGTGACATGAACCTTCTCATCTCTTGCGAACCGGCGGTTGCATCGGTCGACAGCTTCTGATTCAAGGTCAAACCCATACACCTCAAATCCTTGCTGCCGTAAATGCTCGATATCTCTTCCCGCACCACAACCGCAATCTATGGCAATATTTTTTTTGGTCACCAATTCAATCGCTTCGGTCAAATCTACTCGCACGTCCCGATTAGCCGTTGCATCGTAGTAATCTTGGGTTTCCCGGCTCGGCATCGGCTTTGCTATTCCTTTTGCCAAACAGAAATATGATTCGCGCTTTCACTCGTAAATACCGCTCCGAGCCAGTCTTCCCAACGAGACACGAGTCGCATGCCAGCCAACTGCGCCATCAGATCCAGCTCCGCTGGCCAGACATAACGACAGGGCGTATCAAATAACTCCGGTTTCCCCTCAACTAACTTCATATGGTGGGAGACCAGACTTTGAGTGGCGATGTCATATTCATCCATGCCCCAGTGATCTGCAGAATGATCCCAGGTCATGAGTCGCTCACCAGGAGATAACCATTGCAGCCTAGGCATCATCACCTCAATCACAAAGTGACCGCCTGGCGGTAGGTGATCGGCCGCATTTTGAAAACAGGCGACCTGAGCTTGCTGGGAAGTCAGGTTCATAATGGTGTTAAAGATCAGGAAAACGACAGAGAAATCTCCTTCAACTTTCGTCGAAGAGAAATCTCCTTTTATCGTACTGATCAATTCAGACCCTGGCTTGCCTTGTATACGAGACATCATTGCCGTGGACAGATCAATTCCGTGTATTCGAATCCCGCGACTGGCGAGCGGCGCTGCAATTCGGCCGGTACCAATGCCAAATTCTAACGCCCCACCTTCACCTGCAAGCTTTTCCAGCACAGCCACCACGGGCTCTACCGCAGACGGGTTGAAAACCTCGTCATCATCGTCATAGCTCGATGCAATATATTCATCAAACAATCCATCATTGTGCTCGCTCAAGACAATGCTTCCATCACGCGTTGAATTTACATGCTAAAGAGTCGAGAGATGATTCGCCAGCATTTCGAATCCTCCACCCCAGCCTTTGCCGTGCTGAGATCGTGAAGCGTCCCACGCTTCTGCTTCAGCCGCAGTGGGATTTATTGGCTGCCAAATAAACTCCATATGAGTCACGCCATCTGCTTCGCTAAGTTTGATCGTCGCTCTGATTTCCTGTGGCCAGTTCGGCATCCTTGGCGCTAAGATGTCGCCGCCAGAAGGCATTGTCATTTTGTGTAATGCAGAACCGCCGGCCTTGATGTCGGCAAACTTGTAATCACATTTAACCTCCGCATTGGGCACCTGCCATTTGCAGAGGTGTTGCTCCTGGGTCCAAGCATCGAAAACCATTTGTCTGGATGCCTTGTAATCTCGGGTCAATACGGAAGGTTCTACAGCTATTGCGTCAGTCATCGTTCGCCTCTTTGATTTGCAGCTCAGTTAGGTAGATGTCCAGTTGCTCAAATTGTTGGTTCCAGTGCTTCTCAAACTGAGCAATCCAAAGTTGAATGGGTTTCAGTTGATCAGCGTTCACCTTGTCCACTCGTTGCCGCCCTACCTTACGTTCCGAAACCAAGCCTGCTTGTTTGAGAACTGACAAGTGTTTAGATACCATTGGCTGTCGCCACTGGGTAATCTCAACAACCTAGTATGTGTCGTGGATATTTAGGGCTCGTGGCATCGCTACGTTATATTCCTATATAGGAATATGTTTGCTCGAGAAAATCATTTGCTTTAGTTGAGCTCGCTGGTGTTAGGATTCTCTTAAGCAACCACAATGAATTTTCATGACCG
This sequence comes from Candidatus Azotimanducaceae bacterium, assembly GCA_047625245.1. Classification (GTDB taxonomy): domain Bacteria; phylum Pseudomonadota; class Gammaproteobacteria; order Pseudomonadales; family Azotimanducaceae; genus JAHRVQ01. The sequence continues at coordinate 1,376 of JBLHQQ010000159.1, read as the reverse complement.
CCACCAGCCCAAAGATCGAAATAGCGCCCACAAGTGAAGCCAGCCGAATCGAATCTCTCGACGTCTTCCGAGGATTCGCGCTGCTCGGCATTCTACTGTTAAACATTATTGGCTTTGGCTTGTTTTCACCCTCCTACTCAAATCCGGCCTTTGATCTTATAGGCACGGCCACCGCTAACACTTGGACCTGGGGCACCATCGAACTATTTGCTGAAGGGTCGATGCGCTGTCTTTTTTCGATTCTGTTCGGGGCAGGAGTTGTGCTCTTTACCACAGGCGATAATGCCAAGTCGGGTTGGATACACTACAAGCGGACATTCTGGCTGTTGATGTTTGGTCTTTTTGACGCCTACATTCTGCTATGGAACGGTGACATCCTCGTCACCTATGCCCTGGCAGGCGCTGTACTTTACTTACTCCGTAACAAGTCTGCCAAAACACTGTTTATTATTTCCGGCACCCTTGTGTTACTCATGTCGTTGCAACATCTGGGTATCGGCCTTGCTCTTAAACAAACCTCCAATATGTATGATGAGGTCAGCTTGGCAGATGCAGCCGGCCAGGAAGAAACAGTTTCAAAGGACAAGCGTGAGGCAGCCATCGTCTGGGAAGACTTCTCCAATGATTACAGTTTAAGTCCCGAACAGATCAAAGCCGAAATAGTCGCGCGCACAAGTAACTATGCTGATGCTTTTGACTGGAACGCGAAGAAGAATGCCGACCTATACAGTCTGGTATTGCCAACTTTTATGATTTGGGACACTTTGGCGATGATGTTGCTCGGGATGGCCTTCTACAAAACTGGAATACTGCAGGCAGCCCGCAGCCCCATTTTTTACAAGAAGTTAATGGTTTTGGGTTTTGGTGTCGGCTTGCTGATTAACGGCTATGAGATTTATCGAGCCTACACTAGTGGTTTCGATCTATTTGCTAGTTTTGCGCAGATGCAACCCACCTACCATATAGGCAGGATCGGTATGGCATTTGGATACATCGGACTCCTTGGCTGGATTTGCCAAACCGGCTACTTGAAGTCACTGACGTCCCGCCTCTCCGCTGTCGGCAGAATGGCCCTGACCAACTATCTGATGCAATCGCTTATATGTGCCGTTATTTTTACCGGGCTGGGCTTTGGCTTGTTAGGGCGGTTCCAGAGGGTGGAGCTTTACGGCATCGTTATTGTCATCTGGCTGTTTCAACTTTGGCTAAGCCCCCTGTGGCTAAGCCGGTTTCGCTTTGGTCCGGTGGAGTGGCTTTGGCGAACATTGACCTATGGCAAGGCACCTGGGTTCAAACGTTAGAGCCATGGGCAACTTTTAACAAACACCCAATTTCAGGCAAAAAAAGCAGGCAAAAAAAAGGCGCACCGAAGTGCG
>JBLHQQ010000158.1:0-6745 GCA_047625245.1 Candidatus Azotimanducaceae bacterium | reverse complement strand
AGACCCGCCTCGAGGGCAGATTCGAACATGTACCCAGAGATTCTAGTATCCTTTCCAATGAGGACTTCGCCGAGGCCATCTTTAGCGAATACACGTCCAGCCGCCCAACCAAGTTTAAGCATAAACTCAGGAGTGATCGCGCCCTGGCCTACCGCACCTCGAATGCCATCTGTACCAAAGTATCGTTTTTTCAATGTCGTTCTCTTTCAAACAAACTGGTTACCGTCACTCGCAAAAGCTCTGGCCATAGTGAGTGCCGTGAGAGTTTCTGCGACATCATGAACTCGTAAAATAGATGCGCCCTTACTGAAGGCCCACACGGCGCCGACAAGGCTTCCGATTAGGCGATCTTCTGCTTCGGACTGCAGAACTTTACCAATAGTACTCTTTCTCGATAGCCCCACCAACAACGGACAACCAAGATCTTTAAAGGCGCTCAACTGATTGATCAATTGCAGATTATGGCGGACTGTTTTACCAAACCCAAATCCTGGGTCAAGCAGCAGATTTGCCTTTTCTATGCCAACTTCTAGGCAGGCTGCGATACGCTCGCTAAAAAACAGATGAACCTCGCCAATTAAGTCGTTATAGGCAGGATCCATTTGCATGGTCATAGGGTTACCTTGCATATGCATCAGACAGACTGGCAATCCGGTAAACTGAGCTGCTCGCAGGGCACCATCCTTACGCAACGCTCGAACGTCATTGATCATCGAGGCGCCTGCTTCTGCCGCTGCCAACATAACTTCTGGTGTGCTGGTATCCACCGAGATCAATACATCCAATCTTGATCGTATCGCTTCGACCACCGGCACCACCCTATGCAGCTCTTCTTCAACAGAGACCGCCTCAGCACCAGGTCTTGTGGACTCCCCACCTATATCTATGATGTCTGCACCTTGATTCACCATGAGATCTGCGTGACGCAAGGCATTCTCAAGTGAAAAAAACTGACCTGCATCGGAAAAGGAATCTGGAGTGACATTAAGAACGCCCATAATTGCCGGACGATCCAGGGGTAACAGCATGCTAGGAAAACAACAACGGGCCCGAAAGGCCCGTTGTTTTATCATTAATGCCTAACAACTAGTGTTCGCCAGCGGGGCCACCAACAGGGCCGCTAGGACGTGGTTCTGGATCTGAGCTTTCTGCACCATCTGCACCGTCGGTACCTCCACTATCGGACTCATTCCAATTGCTTGGTGGGCTCGGTTTGGTGCCCGCCATAATCTCGTCTATCTGGCTTCGATCGATCGTTTCATACTCCAGCAACGCTTCTGCCATGTTATCAAGCTTATCTCGGTTGTCAGTCAGGAGCTTCGTTGCTATCTCATAGCAGTTATCTATGATCGCTCGCACTTCCTCGTCGATTATCTTTGCTGTAGCACCACTTACCTGAATCTTAGGGCTACCGCTCGACATTCCCAGAAACACCTCTTCAGCTTCGTCGGCATAAGTGAGTGGTCCTAACTTCTCGGACAGACCCCACTTCGTTACCATATTCTTCGCCATCTTAGTGGCTCGCTCAATGTCATTGGATGCGCCAGTGGTGACACCATCGAATCCAAGTGTTAACTCTTCTGCGATTCGTCCGCCGAATAGTGCGCAGATCTGAGATTCCAAAGCACGCTTGTTAATTGAATATCGGTCTTCCTCAGGCAAAAACATCGTGACGCCTAACGCACGACCTCTTGGGATGATGGTCACTTTGTAGGTCGGATCATGCTCAGGGACCAGGTAGCCGACAATGCAGTGGCCCGCCTCATGGTAGGCGGTATTACGTTTCTCGTGTTCTGACATGACCATGCTCTTTCGTTCAGCACCCATCATGATCTTGTCTTTAGCTTGTTCGAACTGCTCCATATCTACCGTGCGCTTTCCTTGTCTGGCTGCAAACAGAGCGGCCTCGTTAACAAGATTGGCAAGATCTGCACCGGAGAAGCCTGGCGTACCACGAGCAATAAAAGACGGCTCAACATCGGACCCAATAGGTACTTTACGCATGTGTACTTTCAAAATCTGTTCTCGGCCACGAATGTCCGGCAAGCCAACGACAACTTGTCGGTCGAATCGGCCGGGACGTAACAAAGCAGGGTCGAGCACGTCGGGGCGGTTGGTTGCAGCAATGACAATAACGCCTTCATTGCCATCAAAGCCATCCATCTCGACTAACAATTGATTTAAGGTCTGCTCTCGCTCGTCATGGCCACCGCCAAGTCCGGCGCCACGATGACGACCTACGGCATCGATTTCGTCGATAAAGATAATGCAAGGCGACTGTTTCTTGGCCTGCTCAAACATGTCACGCACTCGAGAGGCGCCGACACCAACAAACATTTCGACGAAATCAGAGCCCGAGATGGAGAAGAAAGGGACCTTGGCTTCGCCAGCTATCGCTTTGGCAAGCAGGGTCTTACCTGTTCCGGGTTGGCCAACCATCAAAATACCACGAGGTATTCTGCCGCCTAATTTCTGAAACCTTGAGGGGTCCTGCAGAAAATCAACGAGCTCTTTGACGTCTTCTTTTGCCTCATCAACTCCAGCCACATCCGCGAAGGTTGTTTTGATCTGATCTTCACCCAGCAACTTGGCTTTACTTTTACCGAAAGTTAGCGGTCCACCACCTTTGCCACCACCGCCCTGCATTTGCCGCATAAAGAACATAAACACAGCAATGATCACCAATATTGGAAAACTGGCTACGAGTAGCTGAGTCCAAATAGATTGTTGTTCGGGACGCTTGCCACTAAATTGGACATCGTGGGCTTGCATGTCATCGATGAGCTTTTTGTCGGCTACTTGTGGCTGAATCGTTTCGAAAGCTTCCCCTTTGAAGTCCAAGCCTTTGATTACCGGGCCTTCAAACTCGACAGTTTTTACCTGGCCACGATCTACCATGTCCAGGAACTTGGAGTACTCGACTTCTGGAGTACTTTTGCTCACATCGAAGTTTCTGAACACTGTCAGCAACACAGCAGCAATAATAAGCCACAGTAATAAATTCTTTCCCATATCGTTCAACGGACTGTCCTCTCTACCCTTTTTGAAGGCCCTTAGGGGCTACCCACCTTACTATAAATCACACTTGGGGCCAAAACCCTACGTTCATGCAGGCTTTCTGTACCCTTGACCAATCACAAAAATTTCCGGAGATCGGTTGCGGGAAGCTTTAGGCTTAAAATTGGTCACCTTCATAAACTTGGCCCGAAACGCCGATCGAATACCGTCAATACTGTCACCTTCGAAGCACTTACAAATAAGGCTCCCGCCGGGCTTCAATACCTGTTCCGCTAGATCGATTGCGAGTTCTACCAGGTAAGCAGCCGCAGGCTGATCCACTTGCTTCATACCACTCAAGTTTGGGGCCATATCAGAAATTACAAGGTCCACTGGCATTTCAGAGATTTCAGCAAGTAGTGCCTCGAACGGGCCAGCTTCAGTAAAGTCGCCCTGAATAAACGTAACTTCAGAAATTTCACCCATTGGCAGGATATCTAAAGCAATCACACGACCCCTGTCGCCCACCGACTTTAAAGCAACCTGGGACCAACTCCCAGGTGCTGCTCCCAGGTCGACAACACACTGGCCCGATTTCAAAATTCCATATTTTTCTTTTATTTCCAACAACTTATATGCCGCTCGCGAGCGATAACCTTCGGCCCTGGCGCGCTTAACAAACTCGTCGTCCTCATGTTCTTTGAGCCATTGGTGGCTGGATTTCGATTTTTTCATAGTTACTCGCTGAAAACGCCGTTCTAATGTAGAATCGCCGCCCTTCTTGACCCGTTATGAATCCATGGTAGATAAAACACAGCAAAAACGATTCCGCGCTATCGGACACCAACTAAAGCCTATCGTCACGATTGGCGGTAACGGTTTCAGCGAAAGTGTTGTGGTTGAACTGAACCGCGCCTTAAACGACCACGAGCTTATCAAAGTGAAAATTCATGCTGATGACCGTGAAGATCGAAAAGAAAGTGTCGCTGAATTGGTTCGTGTCACAGGCTCTGAGCTAATTCAAAGAATCGGCAATGTGGCGCTGATTTATAAGGCTGCGGCTAAACCTCAGGCCGGCCTGTCCAATATTTTACGCTCGGATATCCTGTAATCTAAGCCACAATCTATTTAGATGTGCAGCACTTCACAAATCTCATACTCAATATCGCCGTTGGGTGCAATCACCACCACAACGTCTCCCTCTGATTTGCCAATCATCGCTCGAGCTACCGGAGAATAGACAGAAATTTTGCTTTCTTTTATATCCGATTCGTCATCTCCCACAATCTTGTAAGTCACCTCGGCATCATTGTCGAGATTAAGCAGTTTGACTGTGACACCAAAAATAACTTTGCCCGTGCGGGGAATCGTAGTGACATCAATAATATGAACATTGGATAACTTGCCTGCAATTTCAGAAATTCGGCCTTCGATGAATCCCTGCTCTTCCTTCGCGTACTGATACTCTGCATTTTCTCGCAGGTCTCCCTGGGCCGCCGCTTCGGAGATAGCCTGTATAATTCTGGGGCGCTCAGTCAATCGAAGCTTGTCCAACTCTGCCCTCAGAGTCGCTTCGCCATGAGCGGTCATTGGAATCTTGTCCATATCTAATCTGTCCAATTCATTGATCGCCCAATACCGAGCGATGTTGTGGTGTGAGTGTTAGGAATTTGGCCTTCGATGTCCAGCCTTCGAACTGAATGAGACTTTAGCCGGTGATTGATTTTCGTTTGTGAAGATCCTGCAGTCGATGCACATCATAGTGTTCACCATGCCGAACCGCCTCAATACAAGCGCGAGCGCCCGCCATCGTTGTCGCATTGTAGACCTTGTTTTGAAGCGCAGTACGGCGAATTGCATAGGAGTCGACAATCGCTTGCTTACCCTCCGTGGTGTTCACAATGAGGTCAACTTCCTCATTCTTTAACGCATCGACAATATGAGGGCGGCCCTCAGCCACCTTATTCACAATTCGAACCTCGATTCCCGCATCCTTGATGACCTTTCCAGTGCCTCTGGTCGCAATCAGCTCAAAGCCAATCTCAACAAGATCTCGAGCAATGGGAGCAACTTCGCCTTTGTCAGCATCGCGCACACTCAAAAAGGCTGTACCCTTGTTCGGTATAATATCGCCCGCTGCCAATTGTGACTTTAGGTAGGCCTCACTAAACGTCTCGGCAGCACCCATCACCTCACCGGTTGAGCGCATTTCTGGGCCGAGAATTGGGTCAACTCTTGGGAACTTGCCGAACGGAAACACAGCTTCCTTGACGCTGAAATAGTCGGGCACAATTTCTTTGGTAAAACCCTGCTCCTGCAGGCTAGTACCCGTCATACAGCGTGCTGCGATCTTCGCCAGAGAACGACCGATACATTTAGATACGAAAGGGACCGTGCGCGAAGCTCTGGGGTTCACTTCTAGGACGAAGATTTCCCCGTTTTGGATCGCAAGTTGAACGTTCATCAATCCAATGACATTCAACTCAAGGGCCATCGCCTTTACTTGAACACGAATTTCCGTGAGCAATTCATCACTTATACTATACGGCGGCAGTGAACAGGCTGAATCTCCAGAGTGAACGCCCGCCTGCTCAATGTGCTGCATGACTGCACCAATGACCACCTCTTTGCCATCACAAACGACATCTACATCCACTTCTATAGCCTGATCTAAGAATCGATCCAGTAGTACTGGGGATTTGTTAGAGACGGAAACCGCTTCCGTTAAGTAGGTGGTAAGCTCAACATCGTCGTAGACAATCTCCATCGCGCGACCACCGAGCACATAGGACGGTCGAACAATCAATGGATATCCGATACCCGCTGCTGCATCGATACCTTCTTCAATCGCCTTAATGGTTTTGTTGGGTGGTTGCCTAAGCTCTAATTTCTCAATCATTTCCTGGAAGCGTTCACGGTCTTCCGCGCGATCGATGGCATCTGGGCTGGTGCCGATTATGTTGACCCCAGCATCTTTCAAATCATTCGCCAGCTTAAGCGGAGTCTGGCCACCAAACTGCACAATGACACCTTTTGGTTGCTCCAACTCTACGATCGCCAATACATCCTCGAGCGTTAAAGGCTCGAAGTACAACCGATCGCTGGTGTCGTAGTCAGTGGAAACAGTTTCAGGATTGCAATTAACCATGATGGTTTCATAACCATCCTCTCTCATTGCTAGCGCCGCGTGTACGCAACAATAATCAAATTCGATTCCTTGACCGATACGATTTGGGCCGCCACCAAGCACCATGATTTTGTCACGTGTACTGGGATTTGACTCACATTCGGTTTCATAGGTTGAATACATGTAGGCAGTTGCAGACTTAAACTCCGCGGCGCAGGTATCCACCCTGCGGTAAACAGGTTTGACATCTAACTCTGCGCGGCGTGCTCTAAACGCTGACTCGGTAGTGCCCAATACTTCAGCCAATCTCGAATCAGAGAAACCCTTTTGCTTCAGGCCAAACATTCTTGCCTTGCCGATGTCCGATAACGCAACGCCCTCTAGTAACCGCTCTTCTTCCACCAGGTCCGCAATTTGAACCAGATACCAACGATCAATTTGGGTTAGCTCAAATATTTCTTCTAAGGGCAAACCGAATCGCATTGCGTCCGCAACATACCGAATCCTTTCAGCCCCAGCCTCTCTTAGTTCTTTACGCAACTTGCTCAGCCAGTCTCTCGATGACATATCCATCACTGGAGTCAGTCCATCAATGCCGACTTCAAGACCCCGAAGGGCTTT
>JBLHQQ010000157.1:0-6774 GCA_047625245.1 Candidatus Azotimanducaceae bacterium | reverse complement strand
GTTGATGGCGTCATTCGTGCCCGGTTTCGAGAAGGTTTCAAAGAAGAAAAACTGATCGAGCCTGGCGTTGTTTATAAATACTCAATCGATATGTGGGCAACAAGCTACATGCTGTCCCCTGGCGATAAACTCCGCGTTGATATCACCAGTAGTAACTTCCCGCGCTTAGCAAGGAACTTAAACACGGGTGCTGAGTTTGCTCGAACTTCGAAAATGAAAGTGGCGCGCCAAACTATCCATATGAATAAGTTGCAAGCATCTCATATAGTGTTGCCCATCATCCCCCGTTAAAGCGTCACAATAGAGATTTCGAACCGGCGTTTGAAGCCTATCCAAACGCCGGTTTTTTTTGGTCTTACAAGTTGATCAAAAAAATTCAATGCAATATTAATTGCGGCATAGTCATCGTGTCGGGCCACTTCCCGTTACGCTTTTGCTTTTAAAACCAGCGCCCCCGAAATGCCATCACAAGTTCGTATGGCGCTAGCTTTTGTCGCTATTACTTCGATGCAGTTGCTATGTTATTAGCCTTTCTCGAAATGATTAGCGCTTTACCGCGATAGTCTTTTAGATTGATGGCGCCCACGCGTTGAACTGTGCCGCCATTTGGACCCATAAAACTGATTTCCACCGACATGCGCCCGCTGTCTGTGACTGCAAAGTAAACTGGGATTGCGTCCTGAGCATTATAGCCGCCGCCTGTTGATACGATTCTGGCGCCTTGCAGTTCACCTTTCTTATTGTACAACCGAACTTCTGCTCCTGACTGAGTGAAGTGTCCTTCGCTATCCAAAACAAGGATTTGAAGTTGTCGACTGCGTTGCTTCCGAGTCAGTTCATTGCGGAACAAGTGGTGTCCGCCAACAGAGCCGTAACCATCTGTGATGGACAGATCAAGATCTCCATCGTTGTCATAATCAATCCAAGTAACGCCATGATCACCTGCATCTAATAAGCTACCGGCTTCGAGTACATTCGTGAAACCGTTACCATTATTTAGGTACAATTTGTTTCTCGGTATCTGGCCTTCAGCATTGCGATAATAGCCGACAACCATCAAATCCAACCTGCCGTCATTATTGTAGTCGCCCCAAGCTGCACCGACGGTATGGTCTGGGTCAACGACACCCATTTTTTCGGCCACCTCAGTAAACTGACCGTTACCTTCGTTTCTATATAATAAATTATGGCCGTAGGTACCAACATAGAGATCAAAATCTCCATCGTTATCGTAGTCGCCCACGGCACAGCCAACACCACCGGCTGACAAATCTCTTAATGTTTCATCCATGCCAAGCTCGGGCGCAACATCGACAAAGGTGGTAATGTCGTTACGCCACATAGCATCACTGTCGCCTGATTGGTTCGCGAGGAAAATGTCCAAATCGCCGTCATGATCCATATCAAACCAGCATGATCCCACTGTGCGACGTGGGTCTGAAGCGCCCTTCCGAAAAGACATCGCGTTGAACATGCCGTCAGTATTGACATAGAGTCTATTCGAGCCAGAGCGGTTTGCGGCATATAGATCGAGATCACCGTCGTTGTCAAAATCAATCCAGTTCGACTGCCTTGCCCAGCGACCGTCGATTCTTAGGCCGATTTCGTCAGCCACTTCAACGAATTCTTGAGCCTTGTTATTTCGAAAGACATAACTTCGGCTAGGGGTGGGAAAAACATTTGATCCCCCAAGCAAATCGACGAAACCATCACCGTCGTAGTCGCCCCACGATATTCCGCGTATTTCATCGCCCTTGGTCGGTAAACCCAACGCTTGTCCAATGCTGACAAATTTGCCTGAATCGTTCCGGTACAATCTAACTTCACCGCCTTTGATCGAAACGGCGAAATCCAGATCGCCATCATTGTCAAAATCTGCCCAGGCGTTAGACAGGGAGCCTGCTACGCCAAATTGTTCTGCTTGTACTGCTGTAAAATTTAGTTCGCTTGCTGTTACTACATGGCTAGCTGCTGCGATTGATATTATCGCCACAAACTTAGCAGGGATTTTAGGTTTGTACATGGTGACCTCAAATGGTTTGGGCTAGGTTTTTAGCATTCAATAAGTTAGATTTTCTGACAAAGGTTTTTGTATCTAGTTTGAAAAACAGGAATTGTTTTTTTCGCAATTTATCATCCGTAAAAAATTTTGTCCTCAGTTCATTTTGGACTTGTTTTCTAGGTATTTCTATCCTAATCCGAACTATTTTTCGACATGCTTCGGCATTTTGTAAAGTGCTGGCTAACAGTTATTCTAAATCACTATTTCTTTGATTTTATGGATTTAATCCGGTTATTACTGTGGTTTTTAATGGTGTTAGATCGAAGCTTGTGGCTTCGGCTGGCGCGTAGGCGCGAAGGTGAAGAAAGGCCCTTTATCTACTCAGCGTTCCGAGCTCTAAGATACTTTGCGGAGTGGTAATGTTTCAACTGACAAAAATCGTCAGGCACTTTTATGGTGCGTACACAAGTTTGTTAGCTTGAAAGCTTTGACGTTTGGCGTGACAAGAAACGGCAGTTGAGGTGGTCGGGCTGAAAACGATAGACGCGGCGACGTCGATTAACGCTGATGGCGCAGTATGTAAGTTTGAAGTTGAAGCTGCGAGAAATCTTTGCGAGTGTCCTACGTGATTTTCTCCGGTATGTTGAAAGATGGTTTCGTTTAGGGGTTTGTGATCAGGTTTACCAACAAATTTGTTCCGTGCTAGGACTGTAGATTTTCTAATGAGATTTTTTGCTCAGGAAGCTGAGAAACTTTTCGTTGGGGGTGTCCCCAATTATGTTACGCGAGATTGCTGTCGCGAGATAAAGGGGGTGGAGGCATGAGGATTTGACCCACATGAGCACGATTTGCTTTTTGTTGTGATCGAAACCCTTGTATAAAAATACTAACAGGTAGCCATCATCTTCTGCACTCGCGGTGTCAGCGGGGCATAGCTTGGTCCAGTGCCAGCGTGGCCTTGATCTACCAGTCTACAGTAGGTAGGGTTAATCACTGAAGGGGTTTACTGGTCAGGCAGAGGAGACTTTTACCCGCTAATCAAAAGATGTCCCAGTAATGAAGGGCGATAGCAGATTCAGATGATGTTGCACGTGCTCTAGGTGGTCCCCTCATGTGGTGTAGGATTTTCTGAATGACATCTGGATCAGTGATTTAGGCAATGATACGTGAGGTACCGCTGCACATTGGGGATACGGTAAAAAATTATCGAGTTTGATGGCTTTTTAGGGAGTCTGAATATGACAATTCTGGATCTCGATAATTTCGAAACAGATTTTTGGAAAGATGTTGAAAAGCGTAAAACGTGGGACCGAAGATAGGAATTATAAACGACATTTTTCGAAGAACGATCATGTATGGTGATTGCTCGTGTTCAATTAAATTTAGGACTCTGTGACGGCGCGAATCGCCGTACTACTCCCGTTAGTCTGGCGTCGTCACCCCGACGAAGTGCCGTAACACGCCCGCAAGTTCGTTCGGACAATCGATGTTTGGTGAGTGCCCGAAACCGTGCCAGACATGCAACCCGGTGTTGTCCGGATATTTCGCCCGGGTCGCGAGCATTGCGTCGATTGGGATGAGCGCGTCGGCGTCGCCCGCGATCAGTAAAACCGGCATAGGCAGATCCTTTACCCGGAGTCCGAGCCTCAGCGCGAACATCGAACGCAACGAGCCTCGCAGGTGAACTTGGGGCGCGGCTTCGATGTCGCGGACCAGCGCTTCACTCCAGGGCTCCGGTTCCCTCGCGCTGCCGGCATCGATGCCGTCGCCCCCGCGACTACCGGCCCCGCGCTGCGCGCGCCGGGATCGGCCGGATCGAGTAAAACGAGGCCTGAGACTATCTCGGGGTGATCAACCGCAAACTGCGCAACGGTGGCGCCGCCCAGCGAGTGACCGCACAGCGTGAATTCCGTCCAACCCAACTGCTCTGCCAGCTCGAACGCATCGGCTGCGAACTGTCCGACGCCGTAGTGCGCCTCGCCGCCCGGCACATCCGAGCCACCGGCACCTCGGTTGTTGATGGGGTTGTTGATGGCAAGCGACATGTACTGATCGCCCGGCAGCGATTGCTGAACCGCATGCCAAATCTGGCCCGAAGCCTGAAAGCCGTGAATGAACAGTACACGCCGCGGCCCTGTGCCGACCTTAAAATATTCGAGCCTAACGGCGGATAACTGTGCAAACGCCATATGGAGAATCCGGGCGATGTCCCCGCCATCTTAATGAACCTCTGCTCCCGCGGCCACGGAACCACGGTTGCGTAACCTCTGTCCTGAGCAAGCACAATCGGCAAACCCTCTATGAACGAGCTCTATGAAAAGTCCAGGGCGCACTTTTTCATCAACCTGTTAGTGCTCGGGTGAGTACCAAATCGGTGATGTATAGGCCCGTTCCTGGGTCACCATCAGTACCTCGGACGGGTAGCCACTGCGGTCAACGTAACCAGCGTCGTAGACGGGCTACCTTGGTGCCGGGATGTCCAGCACGCGCAGGTAGTAGAAGGCGTGTTCGTGCACGTTAAAATCAGGGTCTCGCCACCGACCCTGAAGCTGAGCAGTGCCGATGGAGTTTTCCCAGTTTGAGTCGTCGACCTTAACGCTGTTCTCGACAGGCATTACGGAGCCGTTGGGGCGGACGAGGCGATCACCGGACATGGCCACGTTGTAGATTTTTTCATGCAACTCGCCATCAACATCACGCGACCCCTTGATGATCTGGATGCGGTCGATGTTGGGACCTTCCTGATCTCGCAGTGCCCCGACCAGCAATGTCGGTGCACGCCCCAATTGCACGGGCCCCAGATCGCCGCCCATCGGTACGCCTCGCGAATAACCGGTACGTGCAAGGTTGGGTGTGTGTTCGTCAAGGCTGTCGAAATTCCAGCTGCCGAACATGCGTACGGTGATTCTTGGATCGGTGGTGGCGTACACCTCGCGTCGCTGCATTGCGGCGAAGATCGAAGCGCGAGTGTTCTCATGGGGCCAGGAAAAGCTTACATTATAAGGACAAAGAAACAACCAAATACCCCAAGGCATCCAAATATTAATAGAAGTCTGATCACAACTATGGCGGTTCCAAATTTACGTTCCATTAACTGTGCCCTTTAGGCTTGAAGTACTGCGTTAGGTTAACTGATAGACATATTTACTGTCATCCAACTGCAACTCGCCGTCCCAGCGGTAGGCAACGAGCTTTCCACGCGGATCAGAAACCGAATAATCTACACAAGTAATATTTTTGGCCAGGGACTTGGGCACGCCAGTCAGTTGGTAATGGCGAATAAAACAGGGTGGTGCAGAGCTGGAATAGCCAGGCATGACTTCCGTCATGGGTAAGGCACCTGCGGCACCTATATCTAGGCCGGCAGGAACAACCGCCTCAGCAAAAGTAGCCAAATTTTGTTGCCACCAGCGAACCCTGATACTATCCCGCTCCTTTCCCCTACTATCTTCAAAGACTTCCTTCAGAGGTAATTTTACTTCAACGCCCTTTAACAACACCTCAATAGCCTTTTAGGTAGCGGAGCCCTTAGTTGAAGCGGCTATCAATACTTCATTATCAATTCGACCTGAGGGGCAGACAGACTTCAACATCTCAATCTGACTGTCATCCCAGCAGGCATGAACAATACGGAGGCCCCCGAAATCCAGCCAGAGTGGCAGGCCGATAAAAAACTCAAGCATCTCGCGTTTCTCTTCTGAGTCCTCAGGGATCTCATTAAGAAAAACTTTGTGTTGCCTTTTGTTTTCATCCGTATGTGGCCTTAGAAACTCCCCCTCATGCCGCGTATGGTAAGCTAGAGCGTTGAACTCATGATTGCCCATCACGGCCTTAGCTTGTTGATTCTGCGCCATCGACATAACAGTGTTGAGCACGATTTTATGCTGGGCCAACTCTTCACTCCTGGCGATAAAGTCACCCAAGAAGATAACCTTCCGAGATTCATGGCAATAGCCCTTACCCAAATCTTTATATCCGAGCTGCATTAACAGACTAGTCAGTTCATCTCCGTGACCATGAATATCACCAATGATGTCGTACTTAAAGATTTCCACATTTTTTTATTCGGGATCTTATAGTAACAAGAATCTGCTCTAAGAGTTGGCGCTGCACTTTATGTGTCGCGCATCCGATACTTTAGCAGACAGTTCTGGACATCCAATATCTTTGAGCAAGAGAAGCAGAGAGTTCTGGACATCCAATATCTTTGTATTTGCTGGATGTCCAAAACTTGCTTTGCTTACATCTCTTGGGGACAATCTCTGGCTCGCTCGCCCCTTGCAGGTAACACCACGGATAGTTACACTATACCGTATACTGTAATAGCGACAGCAGATGATAACGAGCCTCAAGGGTAAAGTTGCCAAAGACATCTGGAAGACCAATCAATCCAAGACCTTACCTATAGACCTCTGGATGCGAGCCAAAGCGCTACTGACGATCATGCATTCAACTACTAAGCTTGACGATCTTCGGATAGAAGGAGAGTCACCGAGCATTCGGCTTCACAAGTTGCGTGGTGCCCGGCGGGATTATTGGAGTGTCACAATCAAACTGCCATGGTGCATTACATTCAAATTTAAGAACGACGAGCTTTCAGACGTGGTGATTGAAAACGACCATCGAGGATAAATATGATTAACAACCCTCTACCTCTACCTCTACCTCTACCTCTACCTCTACCTCTACATCCAGGCAAAGTGCTGGCCGAAGTTTATATGGCCGAGATGGGACTCAACCAAACGGATCTAGCAAAACTTTGTGGATGCTCT
>JBLHQQ010000156.1:0-6839 GCA_047625245.1 Candidatus Azotimanducaceae bacterium | reverse complement strand
ATTACCGATGCGGAGATATCCGCCGGGTTGAAAGGCATCGCGGGTGCAGCACCGGAAGACCTGGTTGGCGAATTTGTGCCGACCCGCAATCGACAGAGTGGTCGATGGCTGGCGGGCTCAATTGTATTATCTCTGGTCCTAGGAGTTCAGTATTTTTGGTTTAACAGAGATATCCTGGCGCTGGATACTCGCTTCAGATCTTATTATTTATCGGTTTGTAATGTCGCGAATTGTGAGCTGCCAGATTTTCTCGATGCCGAGACGTTATCGACGACAGACCTGATCATAAGGAGCCATCCCTCAATCAACAATGGTCTGATTGTGAATGCCATTTTGCGGAATGAGGCACCTTATCGGCAACGGTTCCCCTCTCTGAAACTGCGTTTCGCGGATCTTAATGGCAACACACTTGCGCAACGCACCTTTCCGCCTGATCTTTATTTGGCGGGGGAGCTAACCGGCATGCATTATATTCCTGCGGTCACTGAGGTCCGGCTGTCCCTCGACATCGTCGATCCGGGGCCCAACGCTGTAAGCTATTCCATGCTGACGGTGCTGAATTAAGGCAGTCCTGTTATCATGCCGAGCTTTTATTCTCGCGCCTGTTCCTTAACAGAAGGTGTTATAGAAGCTTTAACGAAGGTCTAAGCGAAGGTTTACATGAAGATCGGTCCTTTTGAACATTCCAGTCAAGTTGTGCTTGCTCCCATGGCCGGTGTAACAGACCAACCGTTTCGTAATCTTTGTCGCAAGAATGGCGCTTATTGGACCGTGTCGGAAATGATCACCAGCAATCAAAAGTTGTGGGGATCACGAAAATCCCGTTCTCGGTTGTGTTTCCAAAATGAAGTAGGGCCTAGATGGGTTCAAATAGCAGGAGGTGAAGCCAAGATGCTTGCCTCCGCAGCCCTGGCCGCTGAGGAAATGGGCGCCGATATCGTTGATATCAATATGGGCTGCCCCGCCAAGAAAGTTTGTAACAAGGCAGCGGGCTCTGCCCTGTTGAAGGATGTCTCGCTGGTGCAAGATATTTTTCAGCAAGTCCGAGCAGCCGTCAGTATACCGGTCACCGTCAAGATTCGGTTGGGCTGGTCACTTGAGGAAATCAATGCGCCTCTAGTGGCAAAAATCGCCGAGGACTCCGGTTTATCATTAGTCACCGTGCATGGCCGCTCCAGGGCCTGCAAATTTGTTGGCAATGTGAATTACGATCAAATTGGTGAGGTTGCAGATCAGGTTGATATTCCGGTGATTGCTAATGGCGATATTCTGTCAGCGCATGATGCAAAGAGAGTGCTGGCAGCTACAGGTGCTTCTGGCGTGATGATCGGTCGTGCCGCCCAGGGAAAACCCTGGCTACCGGGACAAGTGAGCAATTATCTGGAAAACGGAGAAATAAAAAATAATCCAACATTAGGTGAGACAAAAGCCATGCTGATGACACATGTAAGTGAGCTCACCTCTTTTTATGGTGAGTTAACGGGTCCTCGAATTGCCCGTAAGCATGTTGGCTGGTATCTCACCGAGCAGAGTCAGGGATCCCAACGGCGCAAACAGGCGCTGCGGGAGTTCAATAGACTAGAGACAGTAGACCAGCAATTACAGGCGATCGAGGAGATTTTCGACCTGTTGGGTGGTCAAGATACGCTTGCTGCCTGACAAATGATGGAGCAAGTTGAATGTCAGATGAATACGGTATTGTTGGAGAACCACTTGAACAGGAACCGGTTCAGGCCGTAGCGTCAGAACCTTCGTTGTCCGCGGCAGTTGAGGCCGCGGTTAAGAACTACATGGATGCTATGGAAAGCCAGAAGATTACTGATCTGTATGAACTGGTCTTGTCGGAAATAGAAGCACCTCTTTTAGCTTCTGTCATGAAGCGGGTTGGATACAATCAGAGTCGCGCGTCGACTATGCTTGGTTTGAATCGCGGCACTCTGCGGAAGAAACTGAAGAAATACGGATTGGTTTAAATCTTCACTTTTACTGGCTACCACGTGTAAAATCCGCGGCTCCCGAGGGCGGCTCAAATCGTCCTTTTTTGTTTGAAGATTCAAACCCGGGGGCTCCTATGCCTAACGTCAAGATCCGCACCGCTCTAATCAGTGTTTCTGATAAATCAGGACTAGATCACTTGGCCGAAGGTTTATCTCGGCATCAAGTAAAGGTTCTGTCAACCGGTGGCACCTACAAAAAACTGAATGACGCGGGGGTCGAAGTCCGAGAGGTCTCAGACTATACGGGCTTTCCTGAAATGATGGATGGCCGGGTCAAAACCCTACATCCTAAAGTGCATGGTGGATTGCTAGGTCGCCGAGAAGCTGACGGTAGTGGCATAGACGCCGCTGTGATGGCAGAGCACGGTATTCAGCCAATTGATCTGGTTGTCGTCAATCTTTACCCCTTTGAGAAAACAGTCGCCGACCCTTCAGCGACCCTTGCCGATGCGATAGAAAACATTGATATCGGTGGTCCTGCAATGCTGCGCTCTGCCGCGAAAAATTATGCCTCTGTGGCGGTCGTCGTTGATGCCAATGATTATGAAAGTGTGTTGGAAGAAATGGATCAACATGGTGGGTGCCTATCACTTGAGACGCGCTTTCGACTAGCGGTTAAAACTTTCGAACTTGTTGCGCGTTATGACGCTGCGATTTCCAACTACCTCGGTAGCGTGGATCTTGAAAACGAGGAAAAAAGTGGTTTTCCTGCAACAATCACCACTCAATATCAAAGAAAAGAAGTGATGCGCTACGGTGAGAATCCCCATCAATCTGCGGCGTTCTATGTTGAACAAACGGTGACTTCAGGGTCCGTATCAGGCGCTACCCAAATTCATGGCAAGGCTATGTCATACAATAATGTTGCAGATACTGATGCTGCTTTAGAGTGCGTCCGAGCATTTCCGGAGCCGGCCTGCGTCATTGTTAAGCATGCCAATCCTTGCGGTGTCGCGATCGCAGAGGATGTACACGAAGCCTATCGGTTAGCCTTTGAAACAGACCCTACTTCAGCTTTTGGGGGCATCATCGCGGTAAACCGGCCGATTACCCGGGCACTGGCAGAGGAAATGACAGAGCGACAGTTTATTGAAGTCGTCGTTGCTCCAGAAATTGATGCGGACGCGGTCGAGGTTTTGTCGAAGAAGAAAAATGTCAGGGTGCTTATTTGTGGTGCCCTCGATGGTGATAGAGCGGGTCAACGCGACTATAAAAAAGTCGTTGGGGGCATGTTGGTTCAGGATGCAGATTTGGAACTGCTTGACGAAAGTGCGCTGCGGGTCGTCAGTGAACGTCAGCCTACAGAACAAGAAAAAGCGGATCTGCTTTTTGCCTGGACCGTCGCCAAGTATGTTAAGTCTAATGCTATTGTTTATGCCAAAAACTGCCGCACCATTGGTGTTGGAGCTGGTCAGATGTCTCGGGTTTACAGTGCTAAGGTCGCGGGCATCAAGGCGATGGACGAAAACCTAACGGTGCCTGGTTCCGTCATGGCTTCCGATGCTTTTTTTCCTTTTAGAGACGGTATCGATGCTGCGGCTGAGGCTGGGATTTCTGCGGTGATTCAACCAGGCGGTTCGGTCAGAGATGATGAAGTCATTCAAGCAGCCAATGAGGCTGGTATGGCGATGATGTTTACCGGTATGCGACATTTTCGACACTAGGTACATCTAGTCAGTTTGTTCTTTTCCTTGTTTAAGATTGGCTGCTGCGGAGCAATAAAATGAAAGTATTGGTGACAGGTAATGGTGGTCGTGAACACGCACTGGCCTGGAAACTCTGCCAGTCGCCCGGCGTCGATAAGGTGTTTGTCGCCCCAGGGAACGCAGGCACAGCATCGGAACCGGGAATCCAGAATGTCGATCTCGATGTGTTAGATATCCCCGGCCAAATCGCTTTTTCTAAATCCGAAGGTGTTGGGCTTGTGATTATTGGTCCTGAGGCCCCACTGGTTGCTGGTGCTGTCGATCAATTCACCGTGGCTGGCCTTCGCTGCTTCGGGCCATCAAGAGCCTGTGCTCAGTTAGAAGGGTCGAAGGATTTCACCAAACGATTTTTAGCCCGACATGAAATTCCCACCGCTGCTTATCAAACCTTTACCGAGTTGGCGCCCGCGATCGATTACGCCCGCAGAATGACACCTCCTATTGTTGTTAAGGCAGATGGACTTGCCGCCGGGAAAGGCGTGGTAGTTGCTGCTGATTTTGCCGAAGCGGAACATGCACTCAAAGATATGCTCGAGGAAAATGCCTTTGGCGATGCGGGTGCTCGTGTTGTGATTGAGGAATTTCTCGAGGGCGAGGAAGCGAGCTTTATTGTGATCGCTGACGGTAAGACATTCTTGCCATTTGCCTCGTCCCAGGATCACAAGGCGGCTTACGACGGAGACCTTGGGCCTAATACTGGGGGAATGGGTGCTTACTCACCTGCGCCAGTGGTGACGCCAGAGGTCCACCAAAGGATTGTTGACCAGGTTATTACCCCAACCATCAAAGGTATGGCTGAAGAAGGTAATCCTTATGTTGGCTTTCTATACGCTGGCCTGATGATTAACGCGTCGGGTGAGCCCAAAGTAATTGAATATAACTGTCGATTTGGTGATCCCGAAACTCAACCTATTATGATGCGGTTGCAGTCAGATCTGTCAGATTTATGTATCGCTGCGATCGATCAAACGCTACACGAACAATCGATTCAATTCGATACACGAACGGCTCTCACGGTAGTGATGGCCGCTGGAGGCTACCCTGTGCAATACCTAAAAGGTGATTTAGTAGAGGGTGTTGAGGCAGAAAATAGAGATGGTAAGACGTTTCATGCTGGCACTTGCCTAGATGAAGCAGGTCGAGTGGTCACTAATGGGGGCCGAGTGTTGGGTGTTACTGCTTTAGGCTCCAGTGTTCACGAGGCTCAACAGAAAACCTACCAACGTGTCAGTGAAATAACCTTCCAGAACGCTGAGTATCGTACTGATATAGGCTATCGCGCAATTGAGAGGGAGCTTGCTCGTTAGGTTTGTTTTGATTTGAGTACCTTGAGTGCCTCCAGTCGCAGCCTTGATAGAGCGTCGCCGAAGTCTTTGCCTTTTAAATTGGGGTCCACTAGATCGGACCCAATACCCTGGACAACTTGAAAATGACGATTCCAGTCGAACAATGGCTGTAGCGCTGTCAAACTTTTGATCGATTGAGCCAGCCTGAGCAAATCGTGAAACCGCTGGGGTCTTCTCAAAGCATCTAAATTCATGAGTAACTTTAGAATTGATTCCGGACTGGGACTTTCAAGTAGTAGATGATCCATGTGTTTATTGGCGGCGAGTGCTAAATCAGCAAACCTGTTTGGTACCTTCATTCGCTTCAGATGGTCCCTAAGACCATGACTAGATTGTGAACATAGGCCCGCAAAACGAAGCTCCGGTTCTGTGATTTTAGATGTCAGTCCTGTTAATCGATCGATACCACTATTTGGAATAACCGGCCAGAGTTTGTCGTGAGCGCCCAGCTCCCTTAGGAGTTGAAAGAAACGAGCCGGATGATGGGTCTCGAGAGCTTTGGTTACTTCAACCCAGATGCGTTCAACGGCGAGCTCGTCGAGTTGCTCCTCTTTGATCATCTGGCGTAGCAATGCAATAGTTTCTGGGGCAACAGCGAAGTCTTCGAACCTGGCAAAGAATCGAGCGATTCGAAGAATGCGAAGTGGGTCTTCACAGAATGCCGGTGAAACGTGGCGTAAAATTTTTAGCTGGATGTCGAGGGTGCCTTTCTGGGGGTCGATCAAATCCCCATTGGCTGATTTTGCGATGGCATTGATGGTCAAGTCTCGGCGCATTAGATCTTCTTCAAGGGTAACGGAATCACTCGCGTCACACTCAAAGCCTTGATGGCCAGCTGCAATTTTTCGTTCGGTTCGTGCGAGGGCGTACTCCTCTTTACTTATTGGATGAAGAAAGACGGGGAAGTCTTTACCGACTCGCTCGTAACCTTCTTTTAGCATCGTCTCCTCGTTACTGCCAACCACCACCCAATCTCTATCGATGACAGGTAGCCCAAGCAATTCATCTCTAACCGCGCCGCCTACAAGATAAGTTTCTATCATCAGATTATCGTCCAGAAGACGCAGAAACGGAAAACAGTTTATTGTCGTCCAGACGTAACGCCGTTAGTTCTCGACCCCAGACACAGCCGGTATCCAGGGCAACAAACTGTTTGGAAGAAGTTTTGCCTTCAATGGCTGCCCAATGGCCAAACAATATGCGACTTTTCTCGTGACGCGGAAAATTGAACCAGGGCGCAAAGCCCGAGGGTGCGATAGCCGTTTTTGTGTTGAATTCCATTTTACCCACCGCATCGCAAAATCGAAGTCGCGTTAGGGTGTTAGCGATCGTGCGCCACCTTACTTTACCTTCTAGGGTATTAGAGAACTGATCAGGATCGTTGCCGTACATATGGGATAAAAAATCCAGGTGCTCTTTGCCCTGCAGTACAGCCTCTACCTCAGATGCGTAGATCAATGCCTCGGGGATTGACCAAATGCTTGGTATGCCCGCATGGACGACAAAAACATCGAATTCCTCGTTGTAGAAAGCGAGCGGCTGACAACGCAACCACTGAATGATCTCGGCAAGTTCAGGGCTTTCCAAAACGTCTTGAAACGTATCTGAGCGCGAAGGCGTGCGGTCAGTTAATGCAACCGCCAAAAAATGTAAATCGTGATTACCGAGGACCATACGGCAGTTAGGTAATTGGCGAATATAGTTGATGGTTTCGAGGTTGTCTGGACCTCGATTAATGAGATCGCCTGCTATCCAGAGGTGATCGGCACCGGCAACGAATTGAGCTTCAC
>JBLHQQ010000155.1:0-6846 GCA_047625245.1 Candidatus Azotimanducaceae bacterium | reverse complement strand
ATCGAGCCCCTGAGGCGCGTGAGATTGTGGCTGCGTTACCCGCCGATACCACTGGGATCAATAAACCGAGCAATCGGCTCAAATTTATCGACCGAGCGGCCGACTTGCTGCCACTGTCTGAGCTAGAAAGTAAGGTTGCAGCGGATGAGGATGATCTGCAGAGTCGGCATCAGCTTGCGATTAGGCTTGTGGTTGATGATCAGATCGAGGCTGCCCTAGAACATCTATTGGTCATGTTGCAAAAGGACAAGACCTTTGAGGATGAACTGGCTCGCAAAACGATGATCGAGGTCTTTGAGTTGCTGGGTAAAGGTGATCCCGTCGCAACGGCTTACCGGCGTAAGATGTTTGCCTTTCTGCACTGATCTTAAGATGTAGTATCAGGAATAATTCTGACTCAGAATTATTAATCTGGTGTAAACTTCGGGGGTCAGTTCTTGAAAAAAGGATCCCCATGTCTGAAGTGCTTTTGGCTAATATCGGTGCTTTTGTCGTCGGTGCCTTTTTTATCGGTGCTATCACTTCAAGCCTTCTCTATTACGTCCTTTCTCGGCAACGTCTCGCCATGCTCGAGGGCCATGTACTCTCTGATGAGAGCAAATTGGTAGAGCTGCAAAGCCAACTCACTGAACACCAGCAATTATTACAAGCCGCCCGCGTTTTAGAAGCCGAGCAGATCGCTCGTGGCGCTGCCACCGAAGCCCAGAGAGATGTGCTGCAAAACCAAACCCAGCTACTGACAGATAAAAACGACGCGCTTCAGGCGGAGAATACTAAGAATAGAGAGCGGATCTCTCATCTCGAGACCAGTCTGCATGAACAGCAAAAACAGACTGAAGACAAGCTCGCTCTATTACAGGATGCAAAAGTACAGCTGAACACCGAGTTCAAGAACATCGCTAATGAAATTTTTGATTCAAAACAAAAACGTTTTTCTGAACAAAGTCAGACTCAATTGGATGGTATTTTAAAACCACTCGGCGAGCGTATTCAGGCCTTTGAGAAAAAGGTTGAGGATAGCTATTCAAACGAAGCTAGAGAGCGATTCTCGCTCATCAAAGAAGTTAGAAACCTCCAGGATATCAACGCTAGAATCAGCAAAGATGCCATTAACCTGACCAATGCACTAAAAGGCGAAAGCAAAACGCAGGGCACCTGGGGTGAAGTAATTCTCGAACGGGTGCTGGAGAAGTCGGGTCTGGTTAAAGGCCGTGAATACGAAGTGCAGTTTTCTGCAAAATCCGAGGATGGGCGGCGGCAACAACCAGACGTTGTGGTGCATCTTCCTGAAGGCAAGGATCTGATTGTCGATTCTAAGGTTTCTCTGACGGCCTATGAGCGCTATTGCACGGCGGATGACCCTGCTATCAAACAATCCGAACTGAACGCCCATGTGCAATCTCTGCGGCAACACATCAAGCAGTTGAGCGGTAAGGACTATCAGAACCTGTCCAGCATTCGAACTCTCGACTTTGTGTTACTTTTTGTCCCGGTTGAAGCCGCTTTCTCTGTCGCCGTTCATGAGGACAGCGAGTTGTTTACCTCAGCCTTCGACAAGAACATTGTTTTAGTTGCCCCTTCCACGTTACTGGCAACCCTTCGAACCATTCAGAATATCTGGCGTTATGAGCAGCAGAACAAAAATGCCCAGGAAATTGCCGACCGAGCAGGGGCGCTGTACGACAAGTTTGTAAATTTTGTCTCAGATCTCGAAGAAATTGGCTCCCGAGTGGGCGCGGTGCAAACGGCTTATGACAAGGCACACAATAAGTTGGTTTCTGGCCGTGGCAGTCTGGTCAATCGAGCCGAAGCCATGCGGCAACTCGGCGCAAAAGTGACCAAGACTCTACCGAAAAATCTTGTCGAAATACCGAATCGAGACAAGTTCACCGGCATAAAAGGTGTAGATTGAACGGTCAATTTTGCAAGTTTCGGCCTATGCCTACCGGCTGGATCAGCCTGAATCGGTTGGCAACCACTTACTTGATGGCGCCACTTATTCACAACTTGACCCAAAGTAGTACTACGTCCACAACCTTCAACTCTTTCACGTTTACAAATATTTATTCTGGTAAGATATTGATTAATAAGCAAAAACATAGATGGTTAAATTTTAACCGCGCCCCTTCTGGTTAAGATTTGCCTATATATGTGACGAAAGTGATTTTTATCCCCACACTTATCCACAGAGATTGTGGACATCTTGGTACCGGAAAGAATGTCAATAGAGTTTCTCTGCGTAAAATGATCTAGCTGACGAGCGGCTGCCAACTGGTTTATCCTCGCCCTAAGGCTGACGAGTGAAGATCAGCTATTTGAATCTTTTGGAGAATCCCCTGTGTCAAAAAATACTGATCTCTACTGGAAGGCAAATACTCGCCTGATGTTAACGCTGCTCGCCATCTGGTTTTTGGTGTCATTTGGAGCCGGCATTCTATTTGTCGACTTTCTCGATCAGTTCCGGTTTTTTGGCTTCAAACTGGGCTATTGGTTTTCTCATCAGGGATCGATTTTTGTCTTTGTCGGACTCATTTTCTTCTACGCATGGCGAATGAATCGTCTGGATCGGGAGTTTGGCGTTGAGGAGGAAGACCTATGAGCGCCACGATGCTCACCTATATCTTCGTTGCGGGATCCTTCACCCTTTACATAGGTATCGCTATCTGGAGCCGTTCAACTTCTACTCAAGAATTTTATGTGGCGGGAGGTGGCGTCCATCCCCTGGCCAATGGCGCTGCGACGGCGGCGGATTGGATGTCGGCGGCATCATTTCTCTCGATGGCAGGCATTATTGCCTTTGAAGGTGCTGACGGCGCGCGTTATCTGATGGGATGGACCGGTGGCTACGTGCTCCTGGCTTTGTGCCTTGCACCGTATCTGCGAAAGTTTAATAAGTTTACGGTGCCCGACTTTGTCGGCGAGCGTTATTACTCTCAAACCGCAAGGCTGGTGGCAGTCGTGTGTGTGATCTTTATTTCCTTCACCTATGTTGCGGGTCAGATGCGAGGCGTGGGTGTTGTGTTCTCGCGGTTTCTTGAAGTTGATATCAACACCGGCGTTTTTGTCGGCATGGGCATCGTGTTTTTCTATGCGGTGATGGGCGGCATGAAAGGTATTACCTATACCCAGGTGGCCCAGTACTGCGTGTTGATTTTTGCTTATCTAGTACCAGCTATTTATATCTCCTTAATGCTGACCAATAATCCGCTCCCCATGTTCGGCTTCGGCAGTACGATGGCAGGAGAGGAGGTTTATCTGCTCGACAAGCTTGATGGTCTCACCACCGAACTGGGCATGACGGCTTTTACCAGCACTAACAAATCAACCATCGATATGTTTTTTATTACCGCCGCTTTGATGGCCGGTACAGCAGGTTTACCCCATGTGATCGTGCGGTTCTTTACGGTACCAAGGGTACGTGACGCGCGAATTAGCGCTGGCTATGCGCTGGTATTGATTGCCTTGCTGTATACCACTGCGCCAGCTGTTGCGGCTTTTGCTCGCATCAATATCATCAACAACATGGATGGTATGAAATATGTGGAAGCACCCGAGTGGTTCTCTAAATGGGAAGCCTCTGGGCTGATTGCCTGGGTCGATAAAAATGAAGATGGCGCCGTACGTTATCGCGGTGGGGACGCCATTACGGGGGCGCCTACCTTCACCGGCACCACGGGAGAAAGTGGCGAG
Source organism: Candidatus Azotimanducaceae bacterium (assembly GCA_047625245.1). Taxonomy (GTDB): domain Bacteria; phylum Pseudomonadota; class Gammaproteobacteria; order Pseudomonadales; family Azotimanducaceae; genus JAHRVQ01. The sequence goes on along the minus strand of JBLHQQ010000155.1, from coordinate 3,156 downwards.
CGAATACTGTCCAATGCCGCTACCGCAAATGAAAACGAACTCTACATTGACCGTGACATTATTGTTTTGGCTCACCCGGAAATTGCGGGGTTACCCAACTGGGTGATCGGATTGGTTGCCGCGGGTGGTCTTGCTGCGGCCTTATCCACCGCTGCAGGTTTATTGTTAGTCATATCGACGGCGATTTCCCACGATCTGCTAAAGAAAACCTTGATGCCAAATATTTCTGAACGTCAGGAACTACTCTACGCGCGAATCGCCGCGGCAGTTGCGATCGGCATCGCCGGGTTGTTTGGCATCTACCCGCCGGGGTTTGTGGCCCAGGTGGTGGCTTTTGCCTTCGGTCTTGCTGCTGCAAGTTTTTTCCCTGTGATATTGCTTGGCATCTTTTCCCGCCGAATGAATAAGGAAGCAGCGATCACGGGTATGCTGACCGGGCTAATTTTCACCTTTAGTTATATCGTCTACTTTAAGTTCGTCAGCCCTGGCGACAACAATCCTGAGCACTGGTGGTTTGGTGTCTCACCGGAGGGTATTGGTACGCTCGGTATGGTATTTAATTTTATCGTCTCCTTTGTCGTGATGAACCTTACCAAACCGCCACCAGCGGAAGTTCAAGCCATGGTGGAAAACATTCGTTTACCGGGTCACGAGCATGCGGTTAAAGGATCTTCAACATGACTGATGCCGCAACACTGATTACCAAGTACCGGCAAGAAGGTATTAACAGAGTAAAACTCGGTGTCACCGATATTGATGGGGTCATTCGTGGTAAGTATCTAAGTCTCGATAAGTTTGAATCGGTTGCGACAGACACATCAGGTTTTTGTGATTGTGTGCTGGGCTGGGACGTTGCCGATGAGCTCTATGACAATGCGACTTTCACTGGTTGGCATACGGCGTTTCCTGATGCGCTGTATAAGCTTGATCTCTCAACCGAGCGTCGCCTTCGAGATGAAAACAACATCCCCTATTTTATCGGTCAGTTTGTCGATGCGGACCGCCAGAGCCTGCACCCGATTTGTCCTCGTAGCCTATTGCAACGGGTATTAAATCGCGCTGAAGCGCTTGGTCTGGGTGCTCGAATGGCGTTTGAATATGAGTTCTTTATTTTTAACGAGACTGCCCAGAGTGCGCGTGACAAAAACTACCGAGATCTCATACCACTGTCCCCCGGCATGTTCGGTTATTCGATTTTGCGAACTCAAGTTCACGGCGACCTGTTTAATGAATTCATGGACTACTGCCTGGACCACGATTTTGCCGTAGAAGGTTTGCATTGCGAAACTGGGCCCGGTGTGTGGGAGGCCGCCATCGCGGTTGACGACGCAAGAGAAGCTGCGGACAAAGCGGCGTTATTTAAGACCTTCACAAAAGGCTTTTTTCAACGCCGCGAGAAGCTTGCGACGTTTATGGCGAAGTGGTCGATGGACTATCCTGGCCAGAGTGGTCATTGCCATCAGTCTCTGTTCGATCTGAAGTCTGGTAAGGGCGTCTTTTTTGATGCTGAAGCAGAACACGGTATGAGTGAGATGCAGCGACAATATGTCTCCGGTCAGCAAAAATATATGCGGCCATTTCTGGCGATGACATCGCCGACGATCAATAGCTATACCCGTTTGGTGAAAGGCTTCTGGGCACCTACCGCAGCCACCTGGGGTATTGATAACCGGACCACCGCATTGCGAGTGATTACTGGATCTGAGAAATCCCAACGGGTTGAGTTTCGGATTGGGTCTGCCGATGCCAATCCTTATCTTGTTGCCGCGGCCACCCTCGGTGCAGGATTGCTTGGTATAGAAGAGAAGCTTGTGCTTGGAGACAGGGTCATTGGCAACGCCTATGACATTCAGGACGACCTACCGGCAAGCCAGCAACTGCCCGCCAATCTAAGGGATGCAAACCGGGAGTTTGTAAAGTCGGCGGCGGCGAGAGAGCTATTTGGTGATGTATTTGTCGATCATTTTGCCGCGAGTCGAGACTGGGAAGTTCGAGAGCACGAGAAAAGCGTGACTGACTGGCAGCTCAAAAGGTACTTCGAAATCATATGAAAATTGGCATCCTCAAAGCAGACTCCGTGTTACCTCAATTTCAGGGAGAGTTTGGCGACTATCCAGATATGTTTGTGGCAAGGCTGGCTGCGAACAGCGAGTCAGAGGTGACTTTCCACAGCTATGACGTTGAACACTTGGAATACCCAGAAAATCTGGATGACTGTGACGGTTATGTGATTACGGGCAGCAAAAAGAGCGTCTACGATGATGAACCCTGGATTCATCGTCTGGAACAATATGTTCGTGTTCTGCACAGCGCGAAAAAACCCTTAGTCGGAGTCTGCTTCGGTCATCAACTGGTGGCACAAGCTTTGGGCGGAAAGACCCAGTCCGCAGCGGAGGGCTGGGGAGTCGGCGTGCATACCAATCAGCTGGTGAAGCAACAGGACTTTATGGTTCCGCAGCTTGAGGCGTTTCGAGTGTTAGTCAGCCACAAAGATCAGGTGACGTCGTTACCTGATGGTGCTGTAAAGCTCGCCAGCAGCGATTTTTGTCCTAATGCCATGTATCAGGTTGATGACCACATCTTATGTGTGCAGGGGCATCCTGAATTTGTTAAAGCCTACTCCCATTCATTGATTAACCTGCGGCAGGAAATTTTAGGAGAACAGCTGTTTGAACAGGGCGTTGCGAGCCTGGAGCAGCCATTGGATAGTGACACCCTGGCAAGATGGATTTTGAATTTTATTCAGTCTCGTTCTTTGGATAACTCAAAAACTCGCTAGCAGGCGCTGGATAAGCGTAGATCAATTTTTGAATTTCTCTATAATCGCGCTTCTTTTTTGAAGCATTAATGTCATGAGCGCGATCTCCCGATTTCAGGCCATTCGAAGTAATAAGCTATTTGAGGCCTTCATCATGGTCGTGATCATGGCGTCTGCCTTGCTCATTGGTCTGAAAACCTACGATATACCCGATTCAGTGCAGATTGGTATCGTCTGGCTCGATAGGCTCATCACACTTATTTTTATCATTGAAATCAGTATTCGTTTCGCGGCAGAGGATCGTAAGTTCGACTTCTTCAAGAGCGGCTGGAACATATTTGACGTGTTGATCGTCACCGTCAGTCTGATTCCGATCGATAATGCTGATATGGCCCTGG
>JBLHQQ010000154.1:0-6938 GCA_047625245.1 Candidatus Azotimanducaceae bacterium | reverse complement strand
TTCTCAGTAGCTGCAGCCAGCCAGATTTTCGTGACGTTGATGGTCGTGGCATCACCCTTAAGGAGCTACACAGCAAACCCTTGATTGTGAATTACTGGGCGACCTGGTGCGGACCCTGCATTAAGGAAATTCCGGAGTTAAATGAACTATCTAAGCAACACGCGGCAGAACTCAATCTGATTGGCGTGAATTATGATCAACCTGAAGAAGGCGAGCAAAAACGTCAAGTCGAGAAAATGAAAATTGAATTTCCAGTTCTATCAGGCGAACCATCTGTACTGTTAGGCGTGAGGATCCCGGTGGTACTACCCACTACCTATGTATTTGCACCCGGCGGAAAATTAATCGCAACCCTGGTTGGCCCTCAGACAAAAGAGACCCTTCTGAAGGCTATCGAACCTACTGGCTAGCGAGTTTCCCCAGGGTTTTAAGTGCTTGCTCAACCCGGGGTGACCAGGCAACAGCGCAGTTTAGTCGCAGACAATGCTGGTATTTGATTGGAGACGAAGAGAATATTGCACCAGGTGCGACACTGATATTATCTGTTAGCGCTTGATTGGATATGTGGGTAGTATTAATGCCCTTCGGCAATTCAAGCCAAAGCGACATGCCGCCCGCAGGTCTACTGGCCTTCACGTCGGCTGGAAAATATTTCACAACATTTTCAAGTATCCGACTGATACTTTGTGAAATGCCTAATCGTAGTGACTTTAAGTGCTTGTCGTAGTAACCCGATGCTAAGAGATCCGATACGGTGAGCTGACCGAGGGTGTTTGTGGCGCAGTTAGTGACAAATTTTTGATACTGCACGGTGTCACTCAAAGCCTCACTGGCGATCCAGCCGATTCTAAGAGCTGGCGAGAGGGTCTTAGAAAACGAAGCGCAATGAACGACGTTACCTTTGATATCCAGGGATTTTAATAATCCCGGCCGTCGACCGTCAAAAAATAAATCGCCGTAGATATCATCCTCAATGAGCGTCACGTCCTCATGTCTGTTAATCAAGGTGACAAGCGCCTGTTTGGCGTCGTCGGGCATCAATGCACCGGTCGGATTGTTGAAATTTGGTACGACGACACAAGCCTTCACTGGCCACTGTTCCAACGCCAACTGCAGTGCAGTAATGGAGATTCCGGTACGCGGGTCGGTTGGGATTTCCAGAGCTTTCAATCCAAGGGTATCGATCACCTGCAATAAACCATAATAGGTAGGAGATTCTATTGCGACGATATCTCCTGGCTTTGTGACAGATTTTAAGGTCAGGAATATTGCTTCCTGACACCCGGAGGTGATGGTGATGTGATCGGGATGGGTGATACAGCCATTGGCGGACATGCGTTTGGCGATCTGTTGGCGTAGAGCTGGCAAGCCAGGTGGTGCTTGGTAGGTAGCATTCCAGCCTGAGGTGTGACGCATGGCTTTGTTAATCGCACGTTCAATCGCGCGATCTGGTAAATAGCTACTATCCGGGGCGTTGGCACCTAGTTGGATAATGTTAGGGTCGCTTATGTTTTGGATCAAACGGAGGACAAGGGATTGTCCGGTCACTGGCTGAGGGCTTTTGCTCGGTTTCGTGGTTCTGGGTTCCTGCAGCCCGTATTGAAGGCGCGGCTTAACGTAGTAGCCGGAACGTGGACGCGCTTCGATATAACCTTCTCGCTCCAGGTGATGGTACGCAGAGACAACAGTTGCTGGGCTTACACCTTCGTTTTCGCTCGCAGAGCGTACGCCGGGCAGGCGATCACCAGGTAGGTAAATACCTTTATCAATGCTGGTGGCGATGTGCCCGGCTAAAGTTGCATAGAGATTTGCCATGATCTTTCCCAGAAGCGGTACAGTTACAAGTATTGACGCTAGTACAGATGCATAATAACTAAAATTGTACCGGTACAAAAAATATAAATTGGATCTGTACGGTATTGCCGATCCCAACTAAAGTAAAGCCAATTGAAGTGTAAGGCGATCCACGATGGAATTTTTACTACCGGTGCTGGCATTTGTGTTGGTCAGTACTATTACGCCCGGGCCCAATAATTTCCTATTGGCGACATCGGGCATAAAATTTGGTGTGCGAGCATCGCTACGCCATGTATTGGGAATCCATTGCGGCATCTATTTGCTCGTGGTGCTCTGCGGCCTTGGTTTAGGGCAACTGCTGTTGGCGTTTCCTGAAGCACTCATTGGCCTAAAGGTATTCGGTACCGGCTATTTGATCTATCTCGCCTGGAAGATTGTTGGCTTTCAGCTGGAGGATGGGGAAGCGACAAAGGCAGGTAAGCCAATGTCGGTCTTGCAAGCATTGTTCTTTCAGTTCTCCAACCCCAAAGCCTGGATGATGGCGACAACGGGTCTTAACATTTCCATCGGCATTGACGGTTCTATGATCACCGCCGTCCTTGTGCTGGGGCTGGGATTTGCCACGTTGGGGCTTTGCTGCAACATATTGTGGCTGTACGCGGGAGCTTCTTTACAATCTCTTTGGCAGCAAAAACGTTATCAACGCATGATTAACGGTGCGTTGGCATTGCTTACAGTGCTGACGATTGTGATGTTCTGGTCGGTCTAGTCCAATGGCGCTTTAAGCATCGAGCTCCTGCTGAACCGCTTTAATCAGGCTCGGCACGATGTCATCGAGGGCGACATCTTCGTTTCCCTCGCCATTGCGTGCCGCATATTCCACAACACCCTTATCTAGTCCACGATCGCCAATGACGACTCGATGGGGAATGCCGATCAATTCGGCATCAGCAAACTTGGCGCCGGGACGAACACCTTCTCGATCATCCAGTAGCACTTCGATGCCAGCATCGATCAGTTGCTGATAAATTTTCTCAGCCGTGGTCAATACAGCTTCAGACTTGTGAGCGTTAATCGGGATCACAATTACCTGGAAAGGCGCAACGACCGTTGGCCATAACATGCCTTTCTCATCGTGATACTGCTCAATGATCGCAGCGACCAGACGGGTAACCCCCATGCCGTAGCAGCCCATATACATGACCTGAGCTTTGCCGTTCTCATCTAGTACAGTGGCATTCATGGATTTTGAATAGGTATCACCTAATTGGAAAATGTGTCCAACCTCGATGCCTCGCTTGAAGGCAATGACGCCTTTACCATCAGGGCTAGGATCACCCTCGCAAACATCACGGATGTCGGCAATGGTGTCGGGATTTGTATCACGGCCCCAGTTAACGCCAGTCAAATGGTAGTCGTCCCGGTTAGCGCCGCAGACAAAGTTCGCCATCGCCGCAGCACTTCGATCTGCGATCACGGGTATACCAATGCCGACGGGACCAATAGAGCCAGGGCTACATTTGAGCTTCGCCTTAATATCGGCTTCGTCAGCAAAGGTCAGGGGAGAGGCTACACCGGCAATTTTCTCTGCTTTAACTGTGTTTAATTGGTGGTCGCCGCGCAGGATCAGTGCGACAAGAGGTTCCGACTCACCTACAACAATCAGCGTCTTGACTGTTTGAGTTTCTGTGAGTTTTAGGAATTCAGCTACGGCCTCGATGGTTTTACAATTGGGCGTGTGTACCTCCGCTCTTTCGATTGCCGTCTCAGTCGAGTTGGCAGGAGCCACAGCCTCGGCCATTTCGACATTTGCGGCATAGTCACTCACGGTACTAAAGGCTATTTTATCTTCACCGGAATCTGCTAGAACCTGAAATTCCTTTGTGACGTCTCCCCCGATGGCACCTGAGTCCGCTTGTACTGGGCGAAAGTCCAGGGTCATACGCTGAAGAATGCGGACATAGGTGTCGTGCATCAAGTTATAGGTTTCAACCAGACTTTCCGGAGTTAAATGGAAGGAATAGGCGTCCTTCATCGTGAATTCCCGGGCTCGCATTAATCCAAATCGTGGCCGCGTTTCGTCTCGAAATTTAGTTTGGATCTGGTAGTAGTTGACGGGTAACTGTTTGTGGCTCTTGAGTTCATTACGAGCGATTTCTGTAATCACCTCCTCGTGAGTGGGTCCAAAACAGAAGTCCCGGTCATGGCGGTCCTTAAACTTAAGCAACAATCCATCGTCATATTTAGCCCATCGACCTGACTCTTGCCAAAGTTCTGCAGGTTGTACCACAGGCATCATCACTTCCTGGGCGCCGGATGCGTTCATTTCTTCGCGGATAATGCGTTCGACTTTTTGCAGGACACGCAAACCCATCGGCAACCAGTTATAGATACCGGATGCTAGCTTGCGAATAAATCCGCCACGGATCAGCAGCTGGTGGCTGGCGATTTCCGCATCAGAAGGTGTCTCTTTGAGAGTAGCAATGGTGTATTGAGATGCTTTCATGAATAGATTTTCGAGTTAGATAAAAAAGAAATTGATTGTACAGCCTTGTTTAGGGCTGCGCTGAAAAAGGTTCGCTGTTAGGTTACCTGCTATTTGAGTTAACCAATGAGCCATCCAGACATGACACACTCCGGAAGCTGGCACTGCAATTAAGTCAAATTTGAATTTGATTCGAGCCTAGATGTCGAATGACCGGATACGAGCACCTGATTCTACCAAAGGACAAGTTTTGGCTACTGACCTCAGAAGCCGAAATCAGTGTTTATCAATTCAATCAAGGCATAGCCAAGCACTATTCCTGCGCAGTTTGTGTGATCAAATCGTTTTATGTCCCTCGGTCTAATCCCGATGACGTCAGCGTAAATTTCCGCTGCGTAGACAAGGCCAGGTTCAACTTGATGAAGTGAAGTACATTCGATGGAGACAACTTTGAAGCTAACGCTTCTTTACTGTCGCATCTATCAAAAGGATAAATAGCAAATTTTAGCCAAAAAAAAGGCCGCATAGCGGCCTTTTCTATTTTTTGAAAGACTAAACGAATTCTTTCAGGCCTTTTAGCGGTAGTACTTTGATTTTGGTGCTGGCTGGCTTAGCGGCAATGTTCATAACTTCGCCCGGACGGAAAGGATTAGGTACACCTTTACGAGCCTTGCGAGCAGGTTTCTTAACAGTTTTGATTTTTAACAAGCCAGGTAGTGTGAACTCACCAGCACTGCCTTTCTTAACGTGACGTTGGATCAAATCAGATAATTCATTGAGGACACTTGTTACTTGCTTCTTGCTCAACTCAGTGTTGTCCGCAAGTTCAGCCAAGATAGCGCTCTTGGTGTATTTACTTTTGATCGCAGTCAGCTTCTTAGGAGCAGCTATTTTTGCGGCGGATTTTTTAGCAGTCGCCTTTTTTGCAGCCATTCTTGTGTCCTTTATATAACTTAAGTTGAGAGTTTTAGGAAGTAAAGAATCAGGTGTTTTTGCCTAAAAAATAGGCTTTTGCAACTGATGTTCAGTGGGCCTATTTATACGTGAATCACATTTTTGTCGCAATAGAAAACCAAGAAAAAGGCTGGAAAAGCCCTATAAAATCGCGAACGGCTGTTCAACTTGATAGGTAGATGACCTTTAAATCGGTATAGACCTGAGGTACTTGGAGCTTAGAAAAATCTATACCACCATGTCGAGGAATTTCCATGACGCACTGTCTAACGCTGCTACTGCCCTTGGCAGCAAAGGGAATATTTGATTGGCGTTGCGTTGATTCGAGTACCTTCTGTGATCCTCTTCTTGGTGTTGAGAAAGATCATTTCCCGAGCATTCCTCCATCCATGCTATGTGATGGATGAGTCCTTCGGCACTTTTGATATGGGTTTGTTCGGCTTGTTAAGCACCTGTAAAAGCAGAAAACCCATTCCGGTGTTGTTGTCTAATACCGCTGTGGCAAGCCATTTGAATCATGCTCAGTGTAAGGTTGAGATAAAGGGCCGTTCGGTTGTCTGACCTATCGTTGCGTAGTTCGACTCCGCCAGATGTTGGATCTTCATGACCTTTGCGACTACGTGTCGTCGGCGATATCACAGAGAAAGTCTAGCAGTCTCAACTCATCTCGCCATTTAGGTGGATTGAGGTATAATACGCCGCCGCAATTCAAGCGGCAGAATTGGGCTTTTTCTCAGGAGTTTTGCAAAAAATGCCGATATATGAATATCAGTGTGAGTCTTGTGGTCACCGTTTGGAAAAAATACAAAAGATGGCGGACGACCCGCTGAAAGACTGCCCTGCCTGCGAAACAGCTGCTCTTAAGAAGCTGGTTTCAGCTGCGGCTTTTCGACTCAAAGGCGGTGGATGGTACGAAACCGACTTCAAGACCGGCTCAAAGAAGAATTCACTGCACGGTGCAGATAGTAGTGCTAAACCATCAGGCTCCAGTACAGATAGTGGTGCTTCAAGTAGTGGCGAATCTAGTAGCAGCTCTGGCAACGGCAAGGATTCGAGCAAAAAAGATAGCTCAAGCAACTCTTCCAGTAGCAGTAGTAGCAGTAGTAGCAGCAGTAGCGGTAGTAAAACTAAAACTAGCGACTAGTCGCACTTCTAATTCTTGCGACTCATTCAAAATTAAGGGGAATACCAATGCGCAGCCACTATTGTGGCCAACTCAGGCAATCGGACATCGACTCAGATGTTTCCTTGTGTGGTTGGGTTCATCGACGTCGTGACCACGGTGGCGTTATTTTTCTGGACCTTCGAGATCATCATGGCGTTGTCCAGGTAGTGTTTGATCCAGATACCGAGGCTGCCTTTGCCCTCGCGGATCAGGTCCGGAACGAATTTGTTCTGAAAATTACTGGTCGGGTACGGGCCCGGAACGGTGCAGCGGTTAATCCGAAAATGCCGACCGGTGAAATTGAAGTATTGGGTAAAGAGATCGTCATTCTTAACTCTGCGGAAACGCCGCCCTTTCAGTTGGATGAATATTCTGAAGCTGGCGAAGACGTTCGACTGCGGTTCCGCTACATGGATCTACGCCGTCCTGAAATGCAGGAAAAATTGCGTCTGCGATCCAAAGCCACACACTATGTTCGCCGATATTTGGAAGAGCGTGAATTTGTCGACATAGAAACCCCGATTCTAACCAAGGCAA
>JBLHQQ010000153.1:0-6953 GCA_047625245.1 Candidatus Azotimanducaceae bacterium | reverse complement strand
GTCTTGGTTTAGATTAAATTTTTCTATCAGTTGTTTTCCGAGATGGCCCCGGCAACCTTCTGCAAACATGGTGTACTTGGCATGAAGTTCATAACCGGCCGCGTAGGTCGATTTATGCTCACCATCAACTCCAACCCCCATATCTCCTGTCGCGACGCCCTTTATAGCGCCGTCTTCATTATATAGAACTTCACTAGCGGCAAAACCAGGGAAGATGTTAACGCCAAGTTCTTCTGCCTGCTCACCTAGCCAACGGCAAAGGTTCGCAAGACTGGTTGCATGATTACCGTCGTTGTGGAGTGCCTTTGGAACGAGAAAGCTGGGAAAGCGGAGGCCCTGGTTTTCATCTGTCAGATAAAGGACATCATCATCCGTAACAGGGTTGTTAAGGGGGGCTCCCATTTTCTGCCAGTCAGGAAAGAGCTCATCCAATGCGCGGGGTTCAACAACTGCACCGGATAAGATGTGAGCACCAATCTCTGAGCCTTTCTCAACCAGACACACAGTCAGCTCATCGCCGCTTTCGGCCGCTAGCTGAGCGAACTTAATCGCAGCAGCTAATCCGGCCGGTCCACCGCCGACGATAACAACGTCAAACTCCATCGATTCTCGTTCCACAATCTTACTCCTGAATAGCTAGCGGCTTAGGTTCGATGCTACCGCATTGATGATGGGACATTATTGTAGTGAAAGTGGCGATCTAAAGGAAATAGATCGTGTCACGACGATCGTCTATTATTTATATCAGTGATAACCATAAGTTCTTAATAATTATGTACTTAGCAGTCTGCGGCAGCGCACAAACTTGTTGACCAGCATAGTGTAAAACGGCAGAATACGTTCCTCATTTGCGTGGTGTAGCGCAAAACAGCTATTCCCTCTTACAGCATTGTTTGAGATTTAGGTTCGGAACTTTTGGTTTAGAGCTTAGTTTCAGAAGTAATGTTGTTCGGCCGATGGATAGGCTCCATCAGCCGTTGGGCTTTTTTATTTATCACACGAGTAGAGGATTACATGAAGGTTCTTGTAACTGTCAAACGTGTTGTGGACTACAACGTGAGTGTTCGCGTTCTACCCGACAACAGCGGCGTCGATCTAAATAACGTGAAAATGTCCGTCAATCCATTTGACGAGATTGCCATTGAAGAGGCTGTCCGCCTGAAGGAAGCCGGTAAGGTTGAAGAAGTGGTGGTGGTAACTGTTGGCACAAGCGCGTGCCAGGAACAGATTCGTACCGCACTAGCACTCGGTGCAGACCGCGGGATCCTCGTGGAAACTGATGTAGATGTGCAGCCCCTGGGTATTGCGAAAGCCTTAAAAGCGGTTGTTGATAAAGAACAGCCACAGCTCATCATTACGGGCAAACAAGCCATTGATGGTGATAACAGCCAAACGGGACAAATGTTAGCTGCTCTCACGGGTTACTCTCAGGCAACCTTTGCTTCTAAAGTGGAGCTGGGCACTGATACAGCAACTGTTACTCGTGAAGTTGATGGTGGTCTTGAGACGATTACCGTGAAACTGCCAACGGTTGTGACAACTGACCTCAGACTGAACGAGCCTCGTTATGCCTCTTTACCTAACATTATGAAAGCAAAGAAGAAGCCAGTGGACGTTTACACTCCGGAAGATCTTGGTGTTGATGTCACTCCACGAGTCAAAACTCTGAAGGTTGAGCCACCTGCCGTACGTAAAGCCGGCATCATTGTAGAAACAGTTGAAGAACTGTTCGACAAACTGAAAAACGAAGCGAAGGTGATCTAATGACTATTCTCGTAATTGCAGACCACGATAACGAAACCATTGGACAAGCCACGTTAGTGACGATTGCAGCAGCAAAAGCGATCGGCGGCGACATTGAAGTATTGGTTGCCGGTGAAAACTGTAGTGCTGCTGGTGACGCAGCTGCGAAGATCGAGGGCGTAAACAAAGTGCTCGTCGCTGACAATGCAGTCTATGGACATCAGTTGGCGGAGAACATCGCTGAACTCGTGGTCGAAATCGGTAAAAACTATGGCCACATCTTGTCTCCCACAACGTCAGAGGGTAAGAACTATTTGCCTCGCATTGCTGCGTTGCTCGATGTAGCGCAAATCTCAGACATTAGTGGTGTTGTCAGTGAAGACACCTTTGAGCGTCCAATTTATGCGGGTAACGCTATTGCTACGGTCCAATCTTCAGATAGCATTAAGGTAATCAGCGTTCGTGGTACGGCTTTCGACGCTGTTCCAGCGGAAGGCGGTAGTGCATCTGTTGAAGCGCTCGACATCGTCAAGGACGCAGGGCTCTCGACGTGGGATAGAGCTGATATCGTAGTATTGGATCGACCTGAGTTGACTGCAGCGAGCATCATCGTATCTGGTGGTCGAGGTATGCAAAACGGTGAGAACTTTAAACTGCTTGAATCGGTTGCCGACAAACTCGGAGCAGCTATCGGTGCTTCTCGTGCCGCGGTTGACGCTGGTTTTGTACCCAACGACATGCAGGTAGGGCAGACGGGTAAGATCGTTGCGCCGGACCTCTATATCGCAGTTGGTATTAGTGGTGCGATTCAGCATTTGGCAGGTATGAAAGATAGCAAGGTTATTGTGGCGATTAACAAGGACGAAGATGCTCCTATTTTTCAGGTAGCTGACTATGGACTTGTTGCTGATCTGTTTAAAGCGGTTCCAGAATTGGATACTTTACTCGGCTAATTAAACCGTCAGAAATAAAAAAGGCGCTGTTTTCAGCGCCTTTTTTTTGTCTGCTGCTAGAGCAGTTCCTTCGTGTCCACTTCGTTGATCAACGCGTCGCCCTTGACCAGCGCAGTGAGGTTTCGCATGAATAGTCTATCGCCTCGGTCGTTGGTACCGCTGCCCTGGTTTGAAGAATGTGGCGTGAGCAACACTCTCGGATGATCCCAGAACTGACTGTCGGCGGGCAGGGGTTCTGTGTGGAACACGTCTAGTATTGCGTAGTCGATTTGGTCTGAATCTAGGGTTTTCAGTAGAGCTGCTTCATCGATGAGGTCGCCGCGGCCAATGTTGACAAGAACAGCGTCTTTTTTCATCGCAGTGAGAAACGCTTCATTGACCATTTCTTTAGTATCGTCGGTGAGTGCACAAGCCAGAACCACCACATCTTGTTCAGGCAAAAAGTTCTGAATATCTGCATAGGTGATGACTTTATTCGCTCCGGGTGAATCAACACTCGAGCGTTTTACTCCCGTTACATTTGCTTCAAATGCATTAGCTATTATTCCAACCCTTCGACCAATGTTGCCGTACCCAATCACCAGCCAATTTGAGTTGTACAACTCGCGGAAGTCATTGTCTTGCCAATTGTGACTAGCTTGATACTGCCGGCGATCTACAAACCCTTGATAGCGTTCGAGTACTGAGGCAATAACATATTCGGCGATCGCTGGCGCCTGAGCGTCACTGTTAGTCATCCGTATGCCTTTACTGGCAAGCTTCGCAAAGAAAGAGTTATCAAGACCGGCGGTTGCAGATTGCACCCATTTTAGATTTGGAGACTTGAGCAATTGGACAGCGTATTCGCGACCATAACCACCAAACATAACGTCTCGGCTAAACCAACCATAGTGGATATCAGCATCTTCCGGATCGATGCGCTGACCCTTGAATGTAATCTTGCCGCCCTCGTGCATCTTGTAAAGATTGATGCTGTCTAACAAGGGCGAGAGCTCTGCGTTGAGTCGTTTCGATGCAGCATCGGGAATTAGAAGGTTTCGCATTTTTTAGAGCGTCTCCAGCCATTCGTCGTCGGACGACTCCGTAATATTTTCAAATAGCGGGGTACTCAGATAACGTTCTCCTGTGTCCGCGATCATGGCCAATATGGTACTGCCTGGGGGTGCTGTTTTGGCTATCTCAAGAGCGGCCCACATCGTGCCGCCACCGGAAATACCGCAGAAAATCCCTTCCTGACAAGCCAGGGCTTGAGCTGTTTGAATAGCACCGTCATCAGGAATTTGTACGATTTGATCAATAATATCTTTATTTAGTACACCCGGTATAAAGTCTGGAGTCCAGCCTTGGATCTTGTGAGGCGCCCATTTTTTGCCACTTAGCAAGGCAGCATTTTCAGGTTCTGCGCCAACGATTTTAGTCTGGGGACGGGCGACCTTAATCACTTCTCCTACTCCAGTGATGGTGCCGCCAGTGCCCCATCCGCTGACATAGAAATTCAGGTTCTTGCCAGCAAAGTCTCGCAGTATTTCTGGACCAGTGGTGTTACGGTGATATTCCGGGTTTGCGGGGTTCTGAAATTGATCAGCCTTGAACCAGCCATACTTATCCGCCAGCTCAATCGCTTTCTTGACCATGCCCGACCCACGTTCAGCAGCTGGCGTCAGAATAACCTTGGCGCCCATGGCTTTCATGATCTTGCGCCGCTCGATGGAGAATGACTCAGCCATGGTTGCGACAAATGGATAACCTTTTGCAGCACAAACCATCGCCAGGGCAATTCCGGTATTACCTGAGGTTGCTTCAACAACAGTTTGACCAGGTTTTAGGGCGCCGCTTCGCTCAGCATCTTCGATAATCGCAATGGCAAGACGATCTTTTACCGAGGCTAGAGGGTTGAATGCTTCAAGCTTCGCGTAGATGTTCTGGTTGTCCGGTCCGAGTTTGTTGATCTTAACCACCGGCGTGTTGCCGATCGTATCGAGAATGCTGTCATAAATCATGATGCTGCTCCTTGATGATTCAGTGCTATTTACCCGCGTTATTAACCGTTAGTTTACCGCTAGAAACGTTTTGCGGTATACCAGTTGACGGGGCGTGAGTGTTTATCAATTTGTTTGGTAACATCCAATATAAGGGCGAATAAAGCCATTCGAATGAGAACACCATTGTCGGTCTGACGAAAGATGGCGAGATTAGGATTGTCGTTAAGGTCGGTGTCGAGTTCGCTGGCATTTGCTCTGGAGTCTCGAGGCAGTGGATGCATGATGACAGTATTGGGTTCGCAATATTCGGTATAGACGGATTGATTTAACCGAAACAGGCCTTTGTACTTTTCAGCTTCCGCTGGATCTGGAAACCGCTCTTCCTGGGTGCGAGTGACATAGAGAATGTCGGCGGCACCAATGCCGGATTGTAAATTGTTGGAGATCTGGACTTCATGACCAGCGCTTCGAATTTGATCTAGATACACCTCCGGCAGCGAGAGTTCGGGAGGTGATACCAGGGAAAAGTGCAGGTTCTTATATAAGCTCAAGAGCTTACACAGGCTGTGGACGGCACGACCGTAGCGCAAATCTCCGATCAGTGCGATGCGTAGATTGTCGATCGTCTTATTCTGAGATTCTAACTCCTTGCGAATGGTATAGAGATCTAACAAAGCCTGACTAGGGTGTTCATTTGAACCATCACCGCCGTTCAATACCGGAACGCGTGATGCGTCAGCGAATTCGGATACGGATCCTTCCAGTTCGTGGCGCATGACAATGATATCGCTATAGCCTGACAATACCCTCGCAGTGTCATAGAAACTTTCACCTTTGGCGATAGATGAAGCCTTAACCTCGGTGGTTTCTCGAACTTCACCACCCAGAAGGTTAAAAGCACAGCCAAAACTGACCCGTGTCCTAGTACTAGGTTCAAAAAACATACTGCCGAGGATCGCGCCTTCAAGCACTCGCGTGACCCGCTGGCGACGAGCATACGGGTCCATCTGGTCCGCAACCCGAAATACCTGTTCAATCGCCTCTCGATCAAACTGCGAAACCGACAGGACATGACTTCCGACAAAATTCATGGCTTACCTTAACTTTTCTGGGAAGTCCCCCAGGACACTTTACTGGGCATTTCGAGCAGCATTTCTCGCATCCATTTGTTGGCCCGATCACGGTCTGTGCTTTCGTGCCAATAGAGGTGCGTTTCTAGAGGTGGAACCTCAAAGGGCAAACTGTAATGTTTAACCGGTAGTCTCGCCTCGATAAAATCTGCGAACACTCGTGGAACCGTCAATGCTAGATCTGTTTTAGAAACCAGTTCAGCAACGGCGAGATAGTGTTGGGTTCGTAATGCGATGCGGCGACGTTTGCCCATTTTACCGAGGGCGAGATCTGTATGGCCAAGTCCGCCCCGACGGCTGGAAATGTGAATATGTTGCAACTCAAGATAGGTTGCTATGTCTAGACTATCCTTATCTTGCACAATTGAATGGTTGTTCCTGACCACGCAGACCTGAGGATGGGTGAACAGTGGAGCATGCTTGATTTGGGTGTCTGGGGTTAGCGGTATATCGATGGCGAGGTCCAGATTGCCGGAAGCCAATTCGATATTCATGTCCCGGCGATGGGTGTGATAGCAATCGATTGCGATCAGCGGCGCTTCATGTTTTATCCGACCGAATAAATAAGGCAACAGTATCGATTGGCTGAGGTCAGACATACTAATACGGAAGCGTTTTTCCGAGGCTAATGGATCGAAGGACTCGCTTTCTTGTACGCTGGAGCGAATCAAACCGAGGGCTTGCCGGACAGAACCGACGATATTCTGGGAAACTGGTGTTGGCACCATACCGTCGGCTGTACGCACAAACATAGGATCGTTAAAGAGGTTCCTCAACCGAGACAGGGAGTTCGACACTGCAGGTTGCGTAATACCGATAATTTCACCGGCCCGAGTTAGATTACCTTCTGTATAGATGGCATCGAACACGACGAATAAGTTTAGGTCTATGTCACTTAGCTTCATAATTACTTCGGTGAATGATCACCCCTGTTAATTGCGTGTCAAAAATCGCATTGATCATCGTTATGATAAATGTGCAGCTTGGATTTGAGAAGTGCTTATTTATGTCAGGTAGTAACTGGTCTAACCTAATGAGACAATGTGAAGCGTCAGTACACTGCATGTTGGTGCTTTATAAAAGGCTATGTACAAATTTCCACAGACTATTATGCATTTAAAAACAATGAGATAAAATTGTTTTCT
>JBLHQQ010000152.1:0-6956 GCA_047625245.1 Candidatus Azotimanducaceae bacterium | reverse complement strand
GTTGACGTTGATCTTATGTGGGGCAAGCTCAAGGGCCAACGATCGTGTCATTTGCGCAACTGCTGCCTTAGACCCATCGTAGGTCACACCCACGCCCGGCGATACCGTTTGAGTAGACGCAAGATTGATGATTCGCCCACCAGTTCCTTGTCGCTTCATGATAGTTGCAGCGGCGCGACAGCAGTAAAAAACACCATCAACGTTGACGGACCAAAGGGTGCGCCACATTTCATCGGTGATCGACTCTACCGGTCCACCAAAACCAATATAAACACCGGCGTTATTGACGAGAATATCAAGAGAGCCCAACTCTTCAGCGGTACCTTCCATAGCCTGATCAACCGCCTGCCGATCAGTGACGTCCAACAACATGGCGCTGCCGCCAATGTCATCAGCAACGGCTTTTGCGCCCTCATAATTGACATCGGAAACCATCACCTTGGCACCTGCCATCGCAAGCGCACGACAAATAGCTTCACCAATGCCTTTGGCGCCACCTGTTACATGAGCAACTTTTCCGGTTAGGTCAATCCATTCTGCTGCCTTACTCACCATGAATGCTCACCATATTTGTTCACCTTAATTAGGCCTACTGATCGTACGCGACGCGTTTGGTATACATGTCGTGAAAGTGCCTGAGTTTTAACTCATTGTAATCTGCTAAACGCAAATGCTCTCGAGCTGTCGCTTTCATGCCCTGGTATACAAAGGGCAAATTGCGTAAATCCTGATTGAAAATCTTCGCCAACATGCCTAACTCTGGCGCCTCGGTCCAATCTTCATCCACACCTAACATATGAATTTCTCGCACTGGATTGTAATCACCATTCTCTGGGATAGGCGCAAGGAACATACATTCCATAATGCATTCTTCATGATTGTCGCCATTCGGTCTGAAACGATAATTAATCTGATTAAACGACCCCCAGGGATGCCAATTTGGATAAACCGTCATGAATATTGCCGAGGTCAGTTCAATATCAGGAATGTTTTCTGCCATTGAGGGCAATATGGCTTTCAGTGCCTGGCGTTGCATCTCCGCACCAATAGCGCGCGGAGGAGCATCTTCGCCTAACTTCTGTCTAATTTTCGCTGCCACTTCGGGATCATTCATAGTATTCATGGACGCATTGCTAAGTTGGCGGCCACCTACCCAAAGACAAAGATGGGGATTTGCGTCGGTTATTTCTCCTTCGATCCAAACAGCATCTACAGTGAATTTGCCTGTTTCACCTTTTTGATTTGTGACCAATACCACTTCATCACCAAGATCCTCATAAACCCAACCGTTTAGAGGATGTTGCAACTTGTGAGCTCCATCGAGAGCTCCGACGGGCTCCCAGGCTGGCATACCAGAACTTTCGAGCGCACCGCATCGAATAGCGCGAGAATAGTTTTCAAAAGCATCATATTTGGTACACATATCATGGGCACCCCCTGTCAGTATCTGCGGGTGAGTCATGAGTACATGGTAGGACTCCATGAAAGCATCCTGTACCGTTTTCCAGTTGGCACGAATCACTTTCCCGACGTGGGCCATCTTGTAACGATTTTCATAGGGAAGCATTTCGAACTGAGACCCCAGGTCGCCTAGGTGCTCTGCAAGAGGCGCGCACTCGGGATCTGGATTAATAAAGATAAATCTACCCCATCGTTCCAACTTAACTTCCGGCAGGCTTTCCTCTTCTTTATTCAGTCCTGAGAAATCATAGGCACAGGGTATCTGCTTCAGTGATCCATCTAGATTCCATGACCAGCCATGAAACGGACAACGCAGTTCATCAAGGCCTGTCGCTCTGACCTCTCTTAACTTTCTCGCACGGTGCAAACAGGCATTGTAATAGGCTTTATATTCATTCTCTCCACAGCGAACGATGAGGAATGACATGGTCGTAATATCGTAAGGGACAACATCACCCACGTTTGCAAAATCGTCTTCGTGAGCTGCCACCTGCCAGGTCTTACTCCAAAGGCGCTCTTTTTCTAACTCGTGGTATTTTCGATCGATATATCGCGCAACAGGGACCAACGTCGGCCCAGGAGGAAGCGGCGCGTTGACTTTTAACGCATCAGAAATGAATGCAGCATTGGTGTCGGCTTCAAGCAGCTTGTGATAGCTATCGTCCATGGTTCTAACAGTAGTTGCAGTAGTTGTAACAGAAGTTGCTTTCGACATAATTACTCCTCTTCTAAACGGGGAATGTCTGGTGATTCAATTTGGTACAGCTCAATAATATTACCGAATGGATCTTTGCCATAAATAGCCGCGGTTTCAGGACTGAAATGCACCGGTTCACCGGCAAACGTCATACCGCAAAGTTTTAGCCGTTGGTACTCTTTATCTATATCTCTTACTTGAAGTGCAAAATGAGGGTAGCCCAAATCGTTTGGCTCAGAACGGAGATCATTGGGTGGTGGGTTTTGATACTGCCAGAGCTCGACAAAACAGTTGGGTGTTTTCAACATAGCCATGCGCGCTTTTGCATTTTTCAAGTTGATGGCAGAGTCGACCATTGGGTTCGAGTCGAATGCCTGAGTTTGCACAACGTCAAATCCAAACGCTTCAGTATAAAACTGAATCGCAGTATCTAAATCACTAACGCCGATTGCGATATGATGAATGCCAACAATCATAATTCACGCCTGTTCGATTGGATTATCTGAGTTTACATCGTGGTAGGCTAGCATACCCTTATAAAACGTTCTTATGAAAGGACTAGAAAATCATGACATTCGCCGCAGAATTTTCAGAACAAAAACCGCACGAGATCGCCATACGAGACGAGAGAAGTGAACTTGATTGGGGGGCCGTTGACGACATATTGAATCGATGCGCGAACGGACTGAATGAACTAGATTTAGGACCAGACAGAAGAATCGCTGTCTTCTCCGAAAACTCGGTCGAAACCGCTCTGGCTAATTTGGGTGGACTTGTCGCCGGTGCGTCGGTTGTACCGGTTAATTTTCATCTAACCGCAGAAGAAGTCGGTTACATTCTTAGCGATTCTGGCGCACGTGTTCTATTCGTTGATGCCTCAACACAGGCGAGAGGCGTCGAAGCGGCCAAACAATCTGACGTACATACCATCATTAGTTGGTCCGGTGTCGCAGACGGTGATGTAACAGACTGGCAATCTTGGTTAGCTGAAGCTTCAGGCGAAAATCCCGATCATTCAATTCCTCCTAAGCCTAATCTGCTCTACACCTCTGGCACTACCGGACGACCTAAAGGAACAGAACTTCCACCCACTATGTTCGCTGGTGGCGACACTATCGAAGAACACCTCTCAAATTTTAGAGAACGCACCTTGTCTCGAGCCACAGGAGAGGTGGGTCCTCAACTGGTTGTTGGGCCGATGTACCATACGGGCCCCTTAAGCGCGACCAGGCAACTTATCGCGGGTGTACCCTCGGTTATTTTGGGTCGCTTCGATGCTGAGCTCACTCTAGCAACAATAGAAAAATACAAAATCCAATCTACCCTAATGGTACCAACACACTTCGTTCGTTTACTGGCGTTACCAGATGACATCAAGGAAAAATACGACCTGAGTTCAATTCAGAGCGTAAGCCACACCGGCGCTAAGTGCCCGGTAGACATTAAACGAGGCATGATCGAATGGTTTGGCCCGGTGTTCCTAGATGCCTACGGCGCAAGCGAAGTAGGCACCACCTGCATGATCTTGTCAGAAGAGTGGCTCACACACCCTGGTTCTGTTGGCAAGGCTGTACCGCCCTTCACGGCGCTTATATTAGACGATGATGACAATGAACTACCGGCCAACACCGAAGGTAAACTCTATTTTAGAGACGCAACCGGCCGCGGTGTCATTTACCACAACGATCCGGAAAAGTCGGCAGCAGCACACATTGCACCCGGTGTCTTCACACTCGGCGAAATTGCTTATATGGACGAGGAAGGTTATGTCTATATTACCGACAGATTCAGCGACATGGTCGTTTCCGGTGGCGTTAATCTCTACCCAGCCGAAGCAGAACAAATTCTAATCAAACACCCCGCGGTATTGGACGTTGCTTGCATCGGCATTCCTCATAAGGAAATGGGCGAAGAGCTTAAGGCGCTTGTCATCCCCAAAGCTGATATTACGCCGCCAACTCCCGAGGTACTCATCGCCTGGTGCCGAGATCAACTGTCTCACTACAAATGTCCTAGAAGCCTAGAGTTCGTCACAGATCTAGGCAGAAACACCATGGGTAAGATTAATAAGCGAAAACTAAAGGCACCTTATTGGGAGAACGAATGACCATTAATAGGCAGTGGCTAATCAATGGCAATCCCCGTGGTCGGGCGATAACGGTACAAGACTTTCTTTACCACGAGGAGCCCTTGCGCGCCCTCGAAGAAGGTCAGATACGCACCAAAGTTGAATACTTAAGTTTCGATCCATCACAAAAGGGTCAGCTCGAAAACGTCTCCGGCTACGCTGCTGGAAACGACGTGGGAAATGTCATGCCTGCCCGAGGCATAGGTGAAGTGATTGAATCTAAAAACTCACGCTTTAAGGTCGGCGACAAGGTCACAGGGAAACTAGGCTGGCAAGAAACCAGCATCAACCCAGCCAAAGAACTTGAAGTTGTTGCCAATGATGACCTGCTCACTGCTCGATTAGGCCCCCTCGGCACTAGCGGGCTAACAGCCTATTTTGGTCTATTGCGGGTTGGCAAACCTGAGCCAGGAGACACCGTTGTTGTGTCCGGCGCTGCAGGGTCAGTTGGGTCTATCACCGGACAGATCGCAAAATTGATGGGTTGCACCACAATCGGAATCGCAGGCGGTGAAGAGAAATGCCAATGGCTAGTAGACGAAGTCGGTTACGACTCTGCCATCGATTACAAAAGTGAGAATATCAAAGCGAGACTGCGAGAGATCTGCCCAAGCGGTGTAAACGTCTTTTTCGACAATGTCGGTGGGATCGCTTTAGATCATACTCTGGCCCGAATTGCGCCGTTTGCCAGAATTGTTATTTGCGGTGGTATTTCTCGGTACGAGCAGGAAACACTACCTGCCGGGCCCTCTAACTATTTTAATATCGTGTTTCGTCAGGCCACCATGGAAGGCTTTTTGTTAAGCGGATATGAGCGAGAAAACGAAATAGCGATTGCACGCATCACGGAATGGATCAGAACCGGCAAAATTATCTACCAAGAAGATCTCCAAGAAGGCTTTGAAAACATCCCTCAAACCCTCCTCAGAATCTTTAGTGGAGAAAACAGGGGCAAACAGCTCCTGAAACTCTAACGCGGTTCAAGCCCACGCTTTTTCCTTTCGTCATTCATTCGATCGCCGTCGGAACTCATTCGTGGCGTTTTTTCGCTGTCATCTAACACGCCAGCGCGATCTTTAGCGGACTTGGCTGCATCGAAAGAGATCCACTTTTTGGGTTCTATTTTCAGCACCGTTCTTAGGGGCGAATTTAGCATTTCGTAAAATGCGTCTTCTCCGGTTTTGTCTGTTGGCGAAACTTTTTTTGAAAGCTTGCGATAGAACCACAACTTTGTCTCTTCATCATCGTTGAATGTTGCCTCGCCTTTTATTGTGATTGCTCCTAGCGGACATTCAGGGTTTCTGGACGTCGCTCCGCTTACCGTCACGGACACGCGGTTGTCGCGCTTGATGGCTCTCGCCCGATGTCGATTGACTGTAAAGGTTAACCACACATTACCCTCGTGCCAGACAAAGGAATGAACAACGCCAACAGGCCATCCATCACTCGTCGCCCACATCAATACACACTCAGGTGCGAGTTCCATTAGTTTGTTTCGGTGTTCCTCACTGTGCCCGTAAATCGAGACAATTTCGTGATCATGTGCTGCCATTTATTGAGCCTCTTTTTTGTTAAATCATTCCCATTAAAAATCTTTCGCCTTCTTTAAAGCTTCCCGCAAAGGCTTTAACGATAGACCTAAAAAAACCACTGCAATGCTGTAATTAACTACAGCAAGAGAGGCGAGAGACAAATCAATCGCATCTTCTCTTTTAAAAACGTAATCGTTCATTAGCCCAATAATTAGAGGTGCGAAAAGGTAAGACAAAAAACTCACACAAATTAGATAGATCGCAATAAGCTGTCCACGCATTCGATTCGGAGAGATGGCCTGCAGCGCTGCATTGCTAAGCCCCGCTGGCATCGCCATAAAAAATGTAATGGGGATAAGTAGCCATATTGCTAGGACATCATTGGAAAGCAATGGCATCACGATGGCGACGGGTGCCAGAGCCAGTGTTCCCCAAAAGGTCAATCGCATAGGAGCATCCGGCTTTCCGCGAGCCAGCATATGTCCGGCATATAACCCAGCACCAATACTGCCGATAATACCGACAAAAAATGCAATGGCACCGTAAGTCAGACCAATATCAGTTCGACTCCAGCCGTGCTTTCGAACAAAGAACTCTACAATCCATGTCAGGAAAGCAAAGCCCTGCATAGAAAGGCAAAGGTAGGCAATAAAGTGGTAGCTCAAGTATTTTTTACGTGTCATGCAGAATGCCATCACCTCACTAAAGCGATAGCCGTTTTCTAGTTCTGCACCAGAGCCGGTTCTTTTCGGTTCCTTGATAGTAAACATTAGGGCCGCGAGCAAAACTCCAGGCAATCCCACAACCACGAGTACCGTTTGCCAGGAATACATCTCCCCATAAAAAGGCAGGACCAACAAAGGTCTCGCTTCAAGATAATCTACAAGCGGACCGCCCACCATGCTCGCGATCCCAGTACCAATAAAAGGAGCGGTAGCGACGATGCCATAGGCCAGCGGCAATCGATGGGGCTCGTAGTAGTCTGCCAACATGGAGGTTGTCGCTGGCCCAAGAGCTGCTTCACCCACACCAACTCCCATCCTTGCTGCAAAGAGTTGCCAGAAGGAGTTTGCCATACCCGCCATAGCAGTCATGACACTCCAACTAAATATGCCTACCGCGATAAGATTGCGTCTGC
>JBLHQQ010000151.1:0-6980 GCA_047625245.1 Candidatus Azotimanducaceae bacterium | reverse complement strand
GAGCCGGCAATTGAAGCCAGTCCGCCGACCATTACGGCAAACAACTCAGAGTCCGTCATTCGGGGCAGAAATGGCTTCACTACAAGGGGTGCTTCAGTTTGACCAATAAAGATATTGGCCGCCGCAGATAAGCTCTCGGGGCGACTCGTACCGAGTACTTTTTGTAGAAACCCGCCGATCAAGCGAACAATCCAGTCCATGACGCCAAGGTAGTAGAGCACAGTGATCAAAGAGGAGAAGAAGACAATCACGGGCAGGACATTGAGGGCGAAAACAAACCCAATTGAATCGCCAACCAGACCACCAAATAGAAAATTAATACCAGCACCTGAGTAGATCAGAATATTGGAGACGCCAACCGCGAGCACTTCTACAACCTGTTTACCGGCGGGCACATAGAGGACAAAGCCGCCAATGATGGCCTGTATTGCAAAAGCTCCAATGACAGTTCTTGGCTTAACGGCACGACGATTGGAGGAAAACAACCAAGCAACAAGGGGGAGCAGGCATACGCCTAACAGACTGATCATGTATGGGAAGCTGCTTATTTCCGGAGACGAGCAATAATACCATCCCGCCGGATAATTGCGAGGTTAGGAGTGCAATCCCCGGGCTCGACGACCCTGATAAGAGTCGCTAATGAGCCGCTTCGGATGTATCCCGTCCACATAACCCATAAATCCCGGGTCTCGAATGCTATAACCCAGCAGTTCCTGAATGCGTTCGGAATAACCAACCGCTTTTTCTGGTGGTACCGCGAGGACCATATTCTCTAGTTGCCGCAGCCAGGGCTGGCAGTATTGAGGCGTTATTGCCAAGCGACTTGTGGTCGACTGATTGGCTCCACCTCGATGGTAAAGGGAGCCGTGAAAGACGACTGCCGAACCCGCTGGCATGATGACCTGAACGGCTTTCGACGAAAGCGATGGTTTGCCGTCAGTCCAAAGATGGCTGCCGGGAATGATTTCTGTCGCACCATTATCTTCAGTAAAGTCGTCGAGAGCCCAGATCACACTCATGCCATTGGTGAGAGTTCGATCCGTATAGGGAAGCGAAGCATGGTCCGCATGATAGGGCTGGGGCGTTTCTCCGGGGTGAACTTGAATCGCGAGATTAGCGGATAACAGGTAGGTTGGATCTAAGAACTTTTCCATTACTGAAATGATGTCGGGATGTTCGACGAGCTTAGCAACGGTGGGCGCTTTGGCGAGCAGGGCATAAACTCGTTCGCTTTCGAAGCCTTCAAAGTTATTGCGACCCATTAGAGACTTTTGGAGATATGGGGCTAATTCGGATTTGATTGAGTCGATTGTTGTGGAGTCGATAAGGTTTTCGAGCACGATGTATCCATGCTCTTGGATGTCACCGGTCTGATCGTTGAGTTTTTGAGGCATCTTCTTTTTCCTCTCTATTATTTGGCATTCTATTCGATTACATCACTAACTGGCATGTCCAATCATAGAAAACATTGGGTGTTCTATAAGGCTCTTTAAAGAACCCCCGATGTTTTCTATTATTTACACTGTAGAAGCAAAAACGTTTCTGGGAAATAACCCAGCATGCGTGGGGCTGACTGAACATGGAAAAATAACCGCAGATGTCGGGCGTTTTTTGCTGAGCGCTTAAAGCGCAGCGCCGACCGACGTATCATGAGGGGGACGCTTGGTCACCGTGAGCGGGCTTGCCAACGAATAGCTAAACCAGTTTGCTCGTCAAACGCATAAGAGGCAAGCGTACAGAAACCACTACACCTTCGCGATCCTGTCGATTCTCAAGTGTAATCTCGCCACCATGAAATTCCACAATAATTCGCGCCACATGTAGCCCCAGACCCAGGTGGCTATCTTCACGCTGGCCATCATCTCGAACGGAGATCATTGGGTCGAACAATTGATCCGTCATTGTGTCAGGCAGGGAAGGGCCGCTATTGGTGATTCGAAGTACTGCCATATCCTCTTCAGAGGTGAGACGTAATATTACGGGCTGTTGAACCGCCGAAAACTGAACCGCATTGTCCACCAACTTATCGAGCATTTGGGCAAATAAATCCGCAATACCAGTGATTTGCATGTCGCCAGTCTCGATGCTGAGTTCAAAAGGTTGGTTAGGAAAAGCTGTGTCGTAGCCTTCGTAGCAGCCCCTTAGTACATTGGTTAGTTCGAACACGGAAACTTCATCCTGATCTAAACCTTCCTCGAGCCGAGCAGCCTCGCTCATGCTGTTAAGAATATTAGTTAAGCGCGCGATGCCATTTTGAGCGCGTTCGACAAATCGAATATCTTCTGCAGGAATTTTAGATTCTAGCTGTTCGAGTGAGGAGCGAACCACTGATACTGGTGTTCTAAGTTCGTGGGCAAGTCGACGAGATAAGTTTTCAAGGTACTCGTTGTATTGCTGAAGCCGACGGGTGATTGAAGTAAAGCGCTTTGAAAGCTCACTGATTTCATCATTGCCAGTGGTTTCCGGCATGGCTTTTAACACGCGACCTTGATCATCCACCACAGCCTCAAGATCTTGACCGAGAAGGCGTAAGCGACCTAGGAATTGTCCAGACAGCCAATAGCAAAGTACAAATCCAAAAAGTAGCGCAGCGGTACTGATCAATGTGAGTTGTTGATAAGCACTACGAAGGTATTCAGTGACGCCGCTGTGATCAACCTCTAACTGGATGGAGCCAACCAGTTGGTCCTTCAAATAGACTGCTTGCTTGATCATTGGCGCAACGGATGCAGAACGATTTCTTGAGGCGATCAAATTCCCTTGTCGATCAAGAAATTCCACCTGGTCAATATCGAGTTGCTTAAACAACAGGGGTAACAGCTGGGAGCCCCGGGTTAGGTAGCTCAAACCGTCTGCAGAATCGGTGAATCCATTTCCCAACATGTATTGAATGTCGCGGGTGTTGAAGTCATCAACATCGGCGACGTTGAAGGCGAGTTGATTACCTAGTAGATCGTTAGGAATCGCGAGTTCTAGCTGGTAGCCATTATCCATCGCTCGCCAGAAACCTTCAATACGGGGTTCTGGTCGAAGCGATCTGCCACCCGTGGAAACAACTCGGGCAAAAACCCTTCCCGGTTGCTCGGTTGCTACGGTATAACGCTGAAAATTTCCCTTTTTGTCTAGCATCGATAGCCGAACATGATCGTTGCGATGGATACTAATGTTGCTAATTTCGCGATAGACCACCACATCATCTGTCACACTTAAAAATAGAAAATTTAGTGAGTCAGTTTGCTGCAGTCTTAGTTCTGCGACGAGACTGCTAGGCTTGTAGGGAAAGTTGATTTGGACCAGTTGGTCTCGGCCAAAAGTTACTGGCCGAACCTGTTGCCAATCATCCAAACGACCATCTAGTTCGATAACACTGGTGGTTGCTTGATTGACGTAAAGAGAAGGCTGGTTGGAAACAATTCCTGGATTCTCGAGCAAGCCTGGATCAGCTTCGATAAATTTTTTGAGAACTAATGCCTGCCTGTTGCGGTCTTCAGTATTTGCTGTAGTCAATGATTCGGCGGTGGACTGGATATTGATGTACCCGACGATAGGTATGACACCTAGCAACAAAGCTGGGAGTAGAAACAGCAGCCTTACATTCACTGATCTTGTTTCCATCGATAACCCATGCCGTAAACGGTGTCGATGCACTCAAAGGATGCGTCCGTGGCGATAAACTTTTTGCGAATCCGTTTGATGTGGGAGGTAATCGTTAAGTCGTCTACATAGATATGCGCATCTTGCATCAACTGTTGGCGTTTTTTGACATGCCCAGGATTCAGGACAAGAGCGTGAACCATCCAAAATTCTGTCAAGGTCAAATCGACGGCAGTGCCTTTCCAAGTCGAGGTAAATCGATGTTCGTCGATTCTAAGTTCACCGCAATGAATTTCTTTCTGGCCCTGATCTATTGAGTCCGTTTTTAGAACATCAACCCTGCGAAAAAGGGCGGCAATTCGAGCCAGAATGTGGGGCAGGCTCATATCCTTGGTGACATAGTCATCGGCTCCCATCCGCAATCCACTCACAATATCGAGATCGCTATCCCGGGCGCTTAAGAAAATGATTGGAACTGATTGTGATCGTTGTCGCAGCCATTGGCACAGGGCAAAGCCACCTTCAGCC
This sequence comes from Candidatus Azotimanducaceae bacterium, assembly GCA_047625245.1. Classification (GTDB taxonomy): domain Bacteria; phylum Pseudomonadota; class Gammaproteobacteria; order Pseudomonadales; family Azotimanducaceae; genus JAHRVQ01. Next base: position 2,858 of record JBLHQQ010000151.1, on the reverse strand, counting down.
TCTCGGCCAAGACCAATATCAATTACGGCCAGATCCGGTAGAGCGACGGCAAAGGCTGCCTCTGCACTAGACCGGTCTGCAAAGGTGTCTATTTCGTAGCCCTGGTCGTGAAACACATCGGCGTAGTTATCCCGAAGGTCAGCGTCGTCTTCTACGATTGCGATGCGATAGCTCAAAAATAGCCTGCCATATTGTTGACACATTTCATCGGCGGATTGCCCTAATTGGACAACTAAGATGCCTGAATTGCTGCGTTTAATAAACCTCAAGCATCACCAGATGTGAATCACACCGAAACCATGGAGATCCAACATGAATACAAAACAGATAATAGCAGCAGGTTTACTGACGATCGTTGCGTCCAGCAGTCTAGCAGTAGAAACAAGCACCAAGAAAGAAGAGCGTCGAGGTGCGTTAGGCGGTGCTGTCATCGGCGCTGTCATCGGTGGACCGGTTGGTGCTGGAGCCGGTGCGATCTTAGGCGGCGGTCTACTCGGTAAGCTCTGGGGCTTTAAACGAATTGATAATGAGAAGCGAGCAGCCCTTGTTTCTGAGAATCATGCGCTGAAGGCTGCCCAGGGTAATCAAGGTTATTTGATTGCAGAGTTGAATAGAGATATCGATACGTTGCTTGCCAAGAGTACGGAATGGAAAGCGCGGCAGTTGCCTATCCAATTCAAAACGGCTTCAAGTGAAATTGAAGGGCACTATGAACCCCAGCTCCGTGAAGTGGCCGCTTTGCTCTCACGCAATCCTGATACCTCAGTTGTTCTGTCGGGCTTTGCAGATCGGCGCGGTGATTCCAGCTACAACCAACAATTGTCTGAGCAACGGGTGACAGAAGTTAAAGCGTATCTGTTGAGTCATCGAGTGAAACTTAATCAGGTCGTCACTCAAGCGTTTGGTGAAAGCCAACCTGTAACCACTGAAGGTTCAGCCGAGAATCACTTCTTCGATCGCAGAGTTGTGATGGCTTTTGAAGTTGATATGCGCTCACCACTCGCTACCCGTTAAACAGTTTCCGTGTGGTGCCTTTGGGGTCCTTCGGGGCCCCTTTTTTTGGGTGGTGATCGGTGCAGTGTTGCTTGTTCAAAGGCGAATGCAGCTTCAATCAATATCGATTCCGAGTTTTTTCGAGAGAACATCGACAATCCAACTGGTAAGCCCTCGACAAACCCCATGGGTACCGTGATGTGGGGGTAGCCGGAAACAGCCGGGACCATGCTGGCGCCGCCGGTCGCGTGATCACCCATCACAGTATCGATCTTCCAGGCAGGGTTCATCGTTGGTGCAATCAATATGTCCGCGCCGCAGGCATCCAGAGTAGCGTCAATTCCTTCCGGCCCAGAAAGCCGTTTGCTGGCTTCTAAAGCGACCTTGTATACGGCGTCATCGAGATCGCCTTTGCTTTCGGCTTCGACAAAGACATCCTGACCAAAGTAGGGGAATTCATCCGCAGCGTGGGTTTGGTTGGCAGCGATGAGGTCTGATAGCGTTGAATAGGGCAGACTCGAGTTTTTTAAGTACTGCGTGATACCGGTTTTAAACTCGTACAACATGACCTGATATTCGTGTTTTGAGATTTCCCTCAAATGCGGCAATTTACATTGAGTGATCTTGGCGCCAGACTTTGCTAAGTCTAGAATCGCTTGATGAAAGACCAAATCTGTATTGGGGTGATAACCCATTTGATTAGCAACGATGCCAATAGTCTTGCCTTCTAGACCATCGTTTCGTAAATGCTCGGAATACTTCTCAGGTTCAATTTGCATTACCTCCAGCAGACGGACCGCGTCTGTCACGTTTCTTGCCATAGGGCCGGCAATGTCCTGACTATGGGCGATGGGGATAATACCCTCATTGCTGATGGTTCCATGGGTAGGTTTGATGCCGACAATTCCCGTTAGTGCAGCAGGACATACCACAGAACCATCGGTTTCTGTGCCGATGGCTAGTGTCGTTAAGTTTGCCGCCACAGCCACGGCAGACCCAGCACTCGAACCGCAAGGGGATCGGCTGATGTCATAGGGGTTTCTCACCTGGCCTCCCATCGCGCTCCAGCCACTGACAGAATAGTTAGAGCGAAAATTTGCCCATTCGCTGAGATTGGCTTTGCCGAGAATAACGGCGCCTGCTTGGCGAAGTTTTGAAACCAAATCCGCGTCTCGAGTTGGAAAATTATCTTTCAGCAGCCGCGATCCCGCGGTGTTCGGCATTCGGTCATGGGTGTCGATATTGTCTTTAAGCAAGATCGGGACGCCGAACAGTGGACCGATGGGCTGGTCTTCAGACATGGCCTTGTCCAGTGCCTCGGCCCTTGTGATGGCATCAGGATTAACAGTGATTACCGCACCAAGGTCGAGATGCAGTTCGATTTGTTCAAGGTAATATCGAGTTAGTGCGACAACACTCAGGGAGCCAGCTTCGAATTGCCGATGAATGTCGGTGATGTTCAATTCTTGCATGGTATTGATCCAAGGAAGGACGGAAGGCTAAGGCTGTTTAGCCTGAGTAATGAGTTTATCCAAATTATTCGCAAATTGCTGACGGTCGCGTTGGGTAAGGGGAGGAGGACCACCTCCCTCGATGCCGCTAGCGCGCATGGTGTCCATAAAGTCGCGCATGTTGAGTCGGGTTTTGATGTTTTCGACGCTGTATAACTCACCCCTCGGATTGAGCGCGATGGCGTCCTTGTCGACAACTTCCGATGCCAGAGGAATATCTGCTGTAATGACTAGGTCGCCAGCGACACAACGTTTAACGATTTCATCGTCCGCCACATCAAATCCCTGGGAGACCTGAACAAATTGAATAAAAGGAGACTTTGGGACGCTAATAAACTGGTTGGCAACGAGCGT
>JBLHQQ010000150.1:0-6999 GCA_047625245.1 Candidatus Azotimanducaceae bacterium | reverse complement strand
GTTCACCCGCCATCTCATGGAAACGTCTGGAAGCCCTCGGCTCTGGTTGCAAACTATCAGGCTCATTAATCATCAGTAAAAGATGCCGACAAACTGTATGCCCGGTCTTTACCTTGTGCTTAGAGCGCCGCATCTGTTTCGCTGCACGCATCGCGAGCACCGAATGATTCTTCGCTAGAGATTTCTGCTGAAAACTTTCGAACATCTGAGTAGAGCGTAAGTTGTCCATTGGTCATCCTCCCTATTCTCGTTTACCGGGTTCTATCGAAACGTTACAACCCGACAACTACTGTACATTTACACAGTACCACTACACTGGTTTTATGTACAGTAGTATTCGAAAAAAGCGAATTAACTGTTAAACACCAGTAGGTCACCGTCCCTCTCACCGCAGATTTTCTCTCCACGTCCTACCGTACCGGCTAGAATCTGTTTAGCTAAGGGATCTTCGACGTAGCGTTGTATTGCACGTTTTAGAGGTCTGGCCCCAAAAACTGGGTCGTAACCTACATCCACAAGAAAATCGATGGCCTCGTCACTCAACTCTAAGCACAGCTCCGATTCTTTGAGTCGTTGCTGCAATATCTTCAACTGAATTCTCGCCACACCCAGTATTTGGAGCTTTTCGAGTGGTCGAAAGACGACCGCATCGTCGATCCGATTAAGGAACTCTGGACGAAAATGCTGTGCGACAACCCCCATGACAGCTTCTTTCATCTCATCATAGTGAGCGTTCCCCGCAAGGGTTTGAATTAAGTCCGAGCCAAGATTGGAGGTCATCACCAATACCGTATTCTTGAAATCAACGGTTCGACCATGACCATCTGTCAATCGCCCATCGTCCAAAACCTGCAGTAATATGTTAAAGACATCACCGTGGGCTTTTTCTATCTCGTCGAGCAGAATCACGGAATAGGGCTTGCGGCGGACAAGCTCAGTAAGATAACCACCCTCCTCGTAGCCAACATACCCTGGAGGCGCTCCAATCAAACGTGCCACCGAGTGCTTTTCCATAAATTCAGACATATCGATTCGGATCAGGGCTTCATCGGTATCAAAAAGAAACCGCGCTAAAGCTTTGCATAACTCAGTTTTACCCACACCAGTTGGGCCGAGAAATAAAAATGAGCCGTTTGGACGATTGGGATCGGAGATGCCGGCTTTCGAACGCCGTACGGCATTGGAAACCGCGGAGACTGCTTCCTCCTGCCCAACCACTTGACGATGCAACTCCGCTTCTAAATCCAATAGCTTGGCTTTCTCTCCCTCCAGCATTTTAGAGATGGGAATGCCAGTCCACTTGGAGACAACCTCCGCGATCTCCTCCTCCGTGACACGATTCCGCAACAGCTTCATATCCAACATTTCTGCCTGGGCGGCTGCATCAAGTTTCTTCTCAAGGCCTGGTATGTCGCCATACTGAAGCTCAGACATTCGGGTCAGGTCACCTGCCCGGCGTGCGACCTCTAGTGAAGCGCGGGCCTGCTCTAAGTCCTCCTTGATCTGCTGCGTCCCACTCAGGAGCGCTTTCTCGGCACTCCAAACTTCATCGAGATCTGCGTATTCCTTCTCGAGCTGGTCGATAGTTTCCTCTAGTGTCACCAGACGAGTCTTGGTCACTTCATCGGTTTCCTTTTTCAACGCTTCACGCTCAATCTTGAGTTGTATCAATCGACGTTCAAGGCGATCCATTTCCTCGGGCTTTGAATCGATTTCCATACGAATCAAACTGGCGGCCTCATCAATCAAGTCAATTGCCTTATCGGGTAATTGACGATCGGTAATATATCGATGAGATAGCTTTGCTGCTGCGATGATCGCCGTATCCGTGATATCGACCCCATGATGGATTTCATATCGTTCTTTGAGGCCACGAAGAATGGCAACCGTATCGTCGACGTTTGGCTCGTTGACCTGAACCTTCTGAAATCGACGCTCTAAAGCAGCATCAGACTCAAGGTATTTGCGATATTCATCAAGGGTAGTTGCGCCGACACAATGCAGTTCACCTCTCGCTAGAGCTGGTTTCAGCATGTTACCGGCGTCCATTGAGCCTTCGGCCTTGCCTGCGCCCACCATGGTATGTAGTTCATCGATAAAGAGGATGACACTCCCCTCTTCTTTGGCTAGTTCGTTTAGGACAGCTTTGAGTCGCTCTTCAAATTCGCCGCGAAATTTGGCTCCGGCAATCAACGAGCCCATATCCAGTGACAGAATTTTTTTGTGGCGTAAACCTTCTGGCACTTCCCCATTAATGATTCGCTGGGCAAGTCCCTCCACAATTGCGGTTTTACCTACTCCTGGCTCACCAATGAGCACTGGATTGTTTTTCCTTCTCCGCTGCAGGACCTGAATGGTGCGTCGAATTTCATCATCTCGGCCGATCACCGGGTCAAGTTTGCCCTGCTCGGCGAGTTCAGTGAGGTTCACCGTATATTTGTCGAGGGCCTGGCGAGTATCTTCAGCATTGGCATCATTAACCTTGTCACCACCACGAAACTGGTCGATTGCTCGCTCTAGGGCTTCTTTTTTAATAGCAAACTTTTCCAAGAGCTTTCCAAGGTCGCCGCGATCATCTGCCGCAGCCAGAAGAACCAATTCGCTGGAAATAAACTGATCACTGCGCTGCTGGGCAAATTTATCGACCAGATTAAAAAGTCGACCTAGTTCCTGGGAAAGCTGAATATCACCATAGTTATCTTTTACAGTGGCTAATTTGTCCAGAATCGCTATCAGACCATCCTTAAAGGCAGCGGTATCGACACCCATTTGACCTAACAGAGGTTTGGTCGAGCCACCCTGCTGATCTAACAAAGCCAACATTAGATGTGCCGGAGCCACATAGTTGTGGTCCATGCCAACGGCAAGAGATTGGGCGTCGGCTACGGAGGTCTGCAACTTGCTGGTAAAGCGATCAATTCGCATTTATGGAATTCCTGAAAAACGACTCGTAACCGTATTGTGGGGTTGATGGCAGGTGATTCAAGATCTGATGATGAAAAGACTATGGTTCAAGATTTGCTTTGGGTCCACAGCTGTGGCAATTTCACGCACTTTTCCACAATCTAGAACAAATGTGTAGATCGCTTTCGATGAACCATAGCACTCTGACCCTCCAGCAGCCCCTAGAGCAACCGATCCCAGCGGTGACAAGTTGATAACGTCTCTACTATTCATTTTCGGAATGAACTTCCTTCTATATCCGGAAATCGAGACTGAGCCATCGCCTTACCCTGGTGACTCATTAGACGACGCTGTGGTCTGGTATAACGTCGAGAATCCTGGGCAATCTCTCGTTCTAACGACTCTGAAAGCCAGCAATCAACGTCCCGTCCTTCCTACAGGGATATTGACCTACGACCTACAGGGCAACCAGCAACAGTTCCTCAAAGGTGGAACGCCCAACAATATAGACCTTCGGTCTGGATTTCCGTCGGGTGACCAAAAGAAATCTCTCATCGCAGCGAGCCACTGGTATACCGGCAAGGTTGGCCTCTATCAGCTTGATGACACTCTAATGTTGAAGGAACATAAATTGTTCGACACCGGTGTCGATAAACTCCACGGTCTTTGCATGGGCAAATTGAACGATCAATTTTTTTACTTTGCCATTGGCGGCACCGGCACGATAGAACGGTATAGGATTGTCGACTTAAACGAGGTTATCCTTGAAGGCCGATGGCAATTAGAGAGTGAATCTGAGGGATGCGTAGTCGATGAGGTGGGCAATCGCGTATACATCGCGGAAGAAAACAGAGGTATCTGGTATTTGCCACTGAATCCTTCCGACAACACCCAACCTACTTTGCTGGATCATGTTCGCTTTTTTGGGCCCCTTACGGAAGGAATTGAAGGTCTTGCCATACTGAAGGATGGCGAGCAGCGGTATCTAGTGGCTTCTGTGCAAGAAAAAAGCCGCTTTGCTGTCTATAACCTAAAGACAAACCTATATGTCGCATCGTTTCGCATCAATCCAAAGGGCTCGATCGACGGAGTTACAAAAACTGATGGTGTTGAAATAATGAATAGACCACTGGGTGCTCAATTTCCCGAGGGACTGATGGTCGTACATGACGATGAAAATGAACCGCAATCCAATCAGAGCTTTAAGTATGTATCTCGAGGCTACTTGTTGGATGCAATCAGAGAAGATGCTAATTGACTGACAAGGTATACATCACCCCAGGTGGCGCCCGCACGCTCCGTGACGAACTGACCCATATATGGAAGGTGAAGCGACCGGAGATTACAAGCAAAGTGTCTGCCGCTGCCGCACTTGGGGACCGGTCTGAAAACGCTGATTACATCTATGGCAAAAGAGCACTACGAGAAATCGATAAACGCATTCGCTATTTAACCAAGCGGCTAGATAATCTAGAAATTGTCGATCGTATACCCGATGATCAAAGTCGAGTGTTTTTTGGCGCGTGGATCACCCTGCTCAACAATCAAAATAAAGAGAAAACTGTTCGCATTGTCGGTGCTGACGAATTCGATATATCCAAAGGCTGGATCAGCCTCAATTCTCCCATGGCAAAAGCCATATTGGGTAAACGCTTGGACGCAGAAGTGGTAATCGAGACCCCAGCGGGAACCGAACATTATGAAATCGTGGGCATAACCTATGGCGAAGCCACATGACATTTGAAAGAGAAAACATCTCCAAGATGGCTGGCTATAGTTATGGCGAGCAGCCTGAAGACGCATCGGTCATCAAACTCAACACCAATGAAAACCCCTATCCAGCAAGTCCGGCTGTTCACCAGGCATTGAGAGCAGTAAACGTAGACGGTTTACGCCGATATCCACGTGCCCTGGCGAATGGTTTTCGTGAGGCTGCGGCAAATCTGCATGGGGTGGGCATCGATAATATTATTGCCACAAGGGGTGGAGACGAACTGCTGAGATTGCTGTTTAGCACCTTCGCAAGTCCAGGTGACGTCATCGCAATGACGGAACCCACCTACTCCCTCTATTCCGTCCTCGCACAGATTCAAGATGCGCGTGTTTTGGCATTACCCTTGGGTGACGACTGGTTATTACCGGTTGACTTCGCTGAAGCAGCCAACAACGCAAAGGCTAAAATGACCTTTGTGGTAAATCCCCATGCACCGAGCGGCAAACTCATATCGTCGGACGAGATACGGCAACTAGCGGCGAGCTTGAACTCGATCCTGTTGGTCGATGAAGCCTACGTTGATTTTGTCGATCCCAGCCACAACTATGGCTGTCTCGATTTGGTGAAAGATCATGAAAACGTCATCTTCTTGCGATCACTCAGTAAAGGTTATGGCCTTGCTGGTTTGCGGTTTGGCTATGGCATCGGTCACAGCACATTGATTGAGCCTATGCTAACCAAAACACGAGACAGCTATAACTTGGACGCCATTAGCCAACAGTTAGCAACAGCCGCGATTGTCGATCAGTCCTATGCAAGCAAAACTTGGGATGCTGTGAGAACTTCTCGAAGAGGCATGGGTGCTGCTTTGAAGTCGCGCAATTTCACTGTGGCGGAAAGTGAGGCTAACTTTCTTTTGGCCACTGTGCCTAAACCGCTCTCCGCTGAACAACTATATGAGGGATTAAAAGACCGTAAAATCCTGGTTCGTTTCTTTAAGGTATCCGGCCTCGACAACAAACTCCGAATCACAATCGGTACTGAAGCTGAAAATGCGCAGCTACTTGAGGCTCTGGACGAACTAATGGCCTGCTAGTTTTTTTGCCGGACGGTCGAATAATTGACTCTATTGCGCTAAAGTTTGATCAAGACTAAAATCCTCTGCAGAAAAAAGACGAACATGATCGACGCCAACATCGATGACCACTCTCACACGGGGCAAATTGTCCTAAAACCTAATGCTTCTTTTACCTGGGCCTCCAATCTATATCTGTTATCCGCTTTGATAGCAGTGTCCCTTGTCATCGGCGTAGGCTTGGCATTAATGGGCGCGTGGATGATATTGCCCTACTCGTTACTTGAACTCGCAGTCCTCACGATCTGCATTTATATTTGCGTGCAAAACTGTAACCGTCTGGAAGTCATCACGGTGACAGAGCATGACGTCACCATCGAGAGAGGGATTAGGCATCCCAGTGAAACCTGGAACTATCACCGTCTTTGGGCGAAGTTTTTGGTGAAACCTGCGAAACACCCCTGGAATGGTCAAACCGTCACGATTTCGTCCCACGGCAACGAACTGGAGCTCGGTAGCTTTCTCAGTAGAAAGGACAAAATTGAACTCATTGCTTATCTAAAGCGAGTTGTCCCAGCTACCTACTAGCGGCCTAATTGCTAACGACGAGGCTCACGAATCAGACCTTCCTGCGCCACCGACGCGATCAACACACCATCCTCGGTATACATTTTTCCTCGATTGAATCCTCGAGCGCCTCCGGACGTTGGACTATCCATCGCAAATAGGACCCATTCATCAGCCCGAAAGCTTCGGTGATACCACATAACGTGATCCAAACTGGCGCTTTGCAGACCAGTAAAAAAGGATTGCCCGTGGGGCAATGCACTGGTTGAGAGTAAACCCATATCCGAAGCGTAGGTCAGAATACACTGATGAATAGCGGGGTCATCTGGCAATGCCTGCTTTGACCTGAACCACGTATGTTGAATCGGTTCTCCCGCGACAGGATTAACGAAACTAATAGGCTCTACTCTGCGCATTTCGATGGGTCGATTCATACGCATGGCTTTCATTTGCTCCTGTAATTCCGGATTGCCAGCCAAATTATCGGCGAACAAATCATCTTCGCTATAACAGGAATCCGGAGGAGGAACATCCGGCATTTGATCCTGATGTGACAAGCCTTGTTCTTCGACCTGAAACGACGCCGCCATGCTAAATATTGCCTCGCCCTTCTGAATCGCAACAATACGCCGAGTGGCAAAACTCTTGCCGTCTCGAATGCGATCAACTTCATAAATTATTGGTATGTTCGGATCACCTGGACGCAAAAAGTAACCATGAAGTGAATGACAGGGACGAT